>DGHF01000142.1 GCA_002392545.1 Ruminococcus sp. UBA3855 | reverse complement strand
ATCAGCGATATTCAGGCGCATGATTTGTATATCTATGCGGAGTCGGTGCAGACCGTTGACCCCAATACAGGTACAGAATATACTGACTGGAAAGATGCATGGTACAGCTTTGCAGGATAAGTCACATACAAAAAAATCCCCCGCAGGTTTTTTAAGCCTGCGGGGATAATTTTTTATCAGCTGCCTTCCGCTAAACTAACAAGTACAATCTTATTGTCATTACGTTTGTAATGATTTCCATTAGCATCAATGAGGTCAACACCCTGAAGCTGTCCTACATTTGCATAGCTGAGGAAAATCTGATCGCCCTTGTTATTACCTGCTGTCTGCATACCAGAATTATTGTTGGTATTCCACTTCCATGTTGAGAATGCTCTCTGGAACTCAGAAGCTGAAAGAGAATTACAGCCGTTAAACATTTCCTGTGCATTGAACAGATTTCTGAAATCACCTGACAAATTAAGCTCTCTAAGCTTTGAACAATCATTAAACATTTGCTTTGTTTGAGCAGAAATATATGTTGTATTATTGTATGGATCTTCTGTTCCGTTACCGGCTTGTGATGTATCAATATTCATAGTTACAGTAGTAAGTTCTGCACATCCTAAAAACATACGACTAACATACATAAGTCCAGATTTTTTATATGTTCTATTCAATTCAAAATTAGTAATCTTTGTCTTATTAAACATATAGCCGCATAAATCCGTGCCTGAGAAATCCCAGTCAAACATTCCGCTTACATCTGTAAGTGCAGTGTACCCTTCAAATAATCTTGAATACTGGTCATACTTTGTTACTCTATACTCCAAATATACCGAACCATTAGTAGGCTTTTCTGTATATCTGTCTATTGCATACCAGAATACTTCGTTACCAATTTTATAGAACCTAATCAAATCAGGATAATCATTATCAAGTGACATATCTCGGTTTTGAGTCCATGAATCATAAGTACAACGATTAGCTGCACTTGCTGCTTCCCACCCCTCTGCATTACCTTCTTTGAATGATGTCATTTGGTTTTTGTCCCAGTTTGTACCAATAATATCCAAAAAGCCTGTATTACTTTTCATGATAAATCTTGCAGTAGGAGTCCTTTTTTCAACACCTGCCTGGAATGTAAACGAATTTACATTTTCCACACTTGCCGGATTTGTAAGATTATCAGGCAAAAGATTTGCACCGTCCGCAGTCAGATAAGAAGGCCATGTGCCGTCATAGATATATGCCTTGATTGCATCTTCATCCTTGAACTGAATCAGCTTGCCTTCCGTATCAAACACCGGGCGACCGTCCGCATCCAACAGATACCAGTAAGAAAATTCGTAGTTACTGTTGGTGCTCGTCTTGAGTTCATCGGTATGTGCGTTGTTCTGCATCGTCTTGGTAATGCTGTTATTCGTCTCGTCCTTTTCATAAATCACAACGACCGAAGAAATGTCATGTACGCTTGCATGTTCTGGATCTACATTCGCATTATAGGCAAAGTAAGAACGGTTGCTCGTATCATTCTTGAGCGTGACCTTCTTCACCTTTTTCACTTTGATATTGCTGAAATTCAGATTCAGCGTACCTTTCACCATTTCAGAGTCACTTAAGTTGTAGGTGTTGAAAGTCGAAGATTCACTGTAACCCACATCAAGCCCCAGAACAGAGCCGGCAAGTGCACTCGGGTTATTCACCGTCACAGAAAGCATCCCTGTTTCCGGAACCCAGCTCACGCCTGTGATAGGCTGAGCCAACCCCTCCGTCTTAAAGCGCATATGGCTGAAATCAGTATCTTTGAGTTCCTTCGTTTCACCGTTGTTATACGAGAGAATGCCGGAAAATTCTTCATTTCCCAAAGCCGTTTTCAAATCAATCTGATAGGTGTAAAAACTATCTGTACCGCTGTAAACTTCAATCAGCGAGGATAAAACCGGCTTGAACGAGGTGACATACACCCGTCCGGGAATCTTGTTGTCTGCAAATGTCACTTCACTGAAATTATCATAGCGTTCAATTTGGTTCTGATACTTGATATGGAACGAGACAATCTCCGGTAATTCAGAATCACCGCCGGTCAAATCACAAAATGCCGTCCACTGATTTTCACCTGTTGTGGTATTGATGTCATACTTGCTGTCGTCATTGTAGATTAGATACGATGTAGGTGTATCAACACCGACTTGCTTGAACTTGTCGTTCGTGCTGTTTGTACCGGAAATCAACTCCAAGCCATAGCAATTGTAACGGGAAACCGGAAGTTCTTCAATCAGATATTGTCCTTCATCAACATTGAGCATCACAGAACCGGTCGTGTTCGGTGCGGTCAGGTGAATGGGGAGTGTATAGGTCTTACCGGTCTTTTTATATTTCGTTGTCCCCTTGGTATAGGCAATATCAGTTGTTTCTTGCGTTTCCTCTAACTCATATACACGGAACATAAACGTCGGTTCACCATATGCCTTGAAGTAGTCAGCGTTCGGAATTTCCTTGTCGATGATGATTGCCGCCTGTGCCGGCGGGTCTTCACAGGTCAGAATCTGGCTTTCGCAATTATACGGATTGACCGCAAATGAAACGTCTTCTGCCAGACCGTAGCCCTCCGGTGGCACTGTCTCACGGAGAAAATATGCCTGCCACTCCAAACCACGGATATTCAGTCTGCCGAATTCGTCCGCCGTGTAGTAATCAGAAGTAACACACTGCCGAATCTTCTCGCTGTTTTGATATGCAGTGAGCTTTTCCTGATAGTCATTATTTGCTTTTGCGGCTTCTTCTTGGCTCATCCCGGTTGTGTCCGGTGCTTCCGGTGCAGTGCTGATAAATTCGATATAACGCTTTTCCGTGTCATCGTAATACTGTGTGTATTGGTGGTTTTCGTCCGTCATCACAGCATAGTACGAAAG
>DGHF01000230.1 GCA_002392545.1 Ruminococcus sp. UBA3855 | reverse complement strand
TGTCCACCATCACAAAGGTGATGTGCGTTGCAATGAGTGACACCCCCGGAGGACTGCATACTATTATTGCGCTCATGGCAGAAAACAACATCAACGTTGATTATCTGTATGCCTGCATTACCGAAATCGGCAAGGATGCTTATATTGTCATGCATGTTGACAATGAGAAAAAAGCCGGTGAAGTTCTGAAGAATGCCAACATCCGCATGGTAAGTACTGAAGAAATCGCAAGACTTTCTTAATGAAATGTGGGGCTGTCGTATCAGAAGCGACAGCCCATTTTGATGATGTGTATGAAAAAATTGACATGGTTTTTCAGTTATGTGATGGAGTTTATCGTCTACAGTTTCGGCGGATGGCTGTATGAAATTCTCTTAGAATTTGCAGTGTATCATCAATATTCAGACAGGGGAATTCTGCATTTCCCCATCTGTCCGATATATGGATTTTTCGGGCTGTTGTTGCTGGTGATATTCCGGAAAAAGAATGATATATTGACGGTTTTTGTCGGGAGTACGATTCTCACGACATTGCTGGAACTAGGGGCTTCTTATCTGCTTGAAAAAATGGGCTATCGTCCATGGGATTACAGCAACTGGATTTTGCACTATGAATGGAGAATTTCGCTTGTATCAAGTCTGATTTTCGGTGTGATGAGTGTCATTGTGATAAATCTGATTCACCCTTTCATGAGAAAAATTCATGAACAATTTCCCGACTGGTTGCAATGTGCATTGGGGGCGTTTTTGGGGGGAGTGATTCTCATGGATGCCGTCAAAACGCTGTTACTTCCGATTTTTCAATAAATACAAAAGCCGTCACAATACTGACGGCTTTTTTAGGCTTCTTCTCCGGTGCGTTTCAGATAACGTGAACTTTTCCGGCGTTTTTTCTGTTCGTACATAATATTATCAGCAACGGTTACAAGCTGGAAAAGGGTTGTTCCCTCTTGCGGTATTGTGATATGATACCCCAAAGACGTTGCCAAATGATAGGGCAATGATTTTTGTGTATTCATTTTTGCAAGCAAATCCTGAATTTTGGCAGATAATTTTTTTGCCTTCTGGTCAGTGTAATCGGATGCAAAGACAATAAATTCATCTCCGCCGAACCGACAGCAGATTTCTCCATCTGTGCAGGCATTCCGCAAAACTTCCGCCATACTGAAAATGGCATTGTCTCCGGCTTTATGCCCAAACGTATCATTGATATATTTCAGCCCGTCCATATCGAGGAACATAATCATAACAGGTTTTTGTTTTTCAATGCATTCATTGAATGGGTGCTGTGTTGCAATGCGGAAACCGTTGCGGTTGTTGATGTTGGCGAGGGGGTCAATGGTGTAGAGATTATTCAGCTTCTGGGTTACTCTGTCAAGGCATATAATTTTCCGCACACTTTCCAGAGAATTGGCAATGTCAATCATGCAGTTGTGGAAAAGCTTGCTGGAATTCGGGAATTCACTGTCTTTGATGACACAATACCCCATACAGCGTTCACGAAAATGCAGGGGGAGGAAATAATAATTCCCTGTCGGATTGGATTCATCAAAAAGATTGGGAAGCATATCTTTTGTCGGGAAGTTGGGAATATCAATGAATTCGCCGTCTTTGTAGGCGAGAGGAACAAGGATATTTTTTCCATATCCCCTTGTGATATAGTGCTGAGGGGAGAGAATATGCAATAGATAATTTTCTTCGGTTTCGTCTGCCATAATTCCCTGTTTCCAGCTGTCGCAGAGACAGAGGTAAAATTCCTGACAGCGGAATTCCGGAATGAAGCGTTTCAGATGACGGACATAATCTTCAAGGCTTTCACAGTCCGTCAAGGAAGATGCAAGCCGGCTTGTCAATGAACTGTCATTGATAAACGATTCCAGAATTGAATAATTTCTTTTCTTGAATTCGTCTGTGTCCATGATGGGGGACATATTACATCCGCAACTCTGGGAAAAACAGCACCTTGTTTCCAATGTGGTGGAGCGTTCCGGCTTTTCACCTCGCAGATGAGAAACAATTTTTTGACAGGCAAGTTGTCCCACACGTTCCAGCGGTCTTTCTACGGAGGTCATCGCAGGGGCATAATTTCTCGCATTATAGATATTATCAAAGCCCGATACCATGATGTCTTCCGGCACTCGGATTCCACGCATCATCAAGGCATTGACTGCCGAAATCGCCATATTGTCATTGGCGCAGACAATTACTTCCGGAGATTCCAACGGCGAATTCATAAATTTTTGGATTGCCGCCGCTCCGTCTTTAGAGGTGAATTGTCCTTTATAAATTCGTTCAGGTTCAATGGGAAGGTTGTGTTCCCTCAAAACGGTTTTATAGGCTTTCAGTCTCTGCATACTGTCGATATTATTTTCAGGTCCTGAAATGTAATTGATTCTGGTGCACCCATGATGCTCAATAAAATGTTCGACCATTGCCCTCATTGCTGCTTCGTCATCAATTTTGATGGAATAAAGCCCTTTTACGTCTCTGTCGATACAGACAGCAGGGATTCCGGCATTCCGGACACGTTGCAGGACTTCTTCGAGACAGTCAGCGGATTGAATGGTATTGATGAGCAGTATTACTCCGTCAAACCGCTTGAAATTGGCAAGGGAGAAAATGTTATATTCGCCAATGTCATGATTCTTGTCACTTCCAATATTTCCGAAAGCAACGAACATTTCTAAAGTAATTTTGTTTGCAAAGGCATATTGTCGGATTCCGCTCAGAATGCCGCTTTGATATTCCTCGTTAATGGTGGAAACAATGACGGCGATATGTGTCAAATTTTCAGACATAGTGCATCATGCCGTTGTCCGGCAGTTCCTTTCTTTATAGAGTTCCGTTTCCGGAAAAGGAAATTCCCTTTCCGGAACGGTGAATAACGGTCAATCAAGTGCACTTCCGCACTGTACGCAGAAAGTGGAATCGCCTTCATTTTCTGCTCCGCACACAGTACAGAATTTCGAAGC
>DGHF01000099.1 GCA_002392545.1 Ruminococcus sp. UBA3855 | reverse complement strand
CGGAAAAACGCTCTCCGCAGTATTGCGGATATGGCTGGCGAAAGTGCAAAATCAGATACTCCTGTCATTGTCGGGCACTGTGCAACTCCGGAAGATGCAGTATTTGTCCGTGACATTCTCCGCAGAAAGTACAGTATCCATGACGTACAAATTCAATCGTTAGGGCCTATTATTGGCGCACATGGTGGTCCTTCAGCCGTTGCATGTTTCTGCATTGCAGAATAAAAAATTCCCTCCTGATTTTGGTTTCAGGAGGGAAATTTTTATTCTTCAGATTCGGTAGCAATTTCGGTGGTTTCCTCATTATCGGAGCGTTGAATTGCAATCCGGTAAGAGCCGGAAGCCCATACTTTGGTCTTGTCCATAAATGAAATTGTGGGAGTCCACGAGAAATCAGAAGCCTGTTCGGCATTGTAATTCTGCAAATCGACAATCACAACAATGTCATCTGGTGTCAGCTCGTCCAGTTCTTCTTCCAAGCCAACCACTGTAATGCTCATCTTTTTGGTGACAAGTTCAAATTCATAGGTGGCAGGAGCATTCACAATGCTGATATTCTCCTGACCAATGGAGAAATCACGCTCACTGAGTCCCTCGTTGTCAAGGGTTACTGTGACCTGTTCAATTCCACTGCGGTTAATATATTCACCGCCAAGGTCAATATCAAAGGTACTGCTGTACTGCAATTTAATGTCAGAAAGGCGGATATATCCCATATACCAGCTTTCCAAATCGGAAAAGGCGGAGCTTGTCTGCGAAGCGAGAGTAATATTTTCCTCGGAAAGTTGCAGACGTTTCCTGAGCCAATCCGTGTCAAATTTGGAAGGCGCACCCAAAATATCATATGTGAGTTGTAATTCCTTGATGGTCAAAACCGGAATGTTAATCTGAAAATCAATTTTCGGAACTTCCAGACTGTCAGTATCAAGGAGGGAATGGGTATCTGTATACAATTTCACATCACTGGTATAAATGGAATAGGAGCTGTCAATCACCTGTGTACGGTCAGTATAGACAACCACTTTGTCAATTTCGTTCAGCTGTCCGGATGGTCCTGTAATGTCAATGGTAGAAGGTTCGCAAATGACATCTGTTTCGTCAAGAGCGTGTCCAGAAGCTACTTTAATATTAGGATATTCCGGCGTAACATCAAAAGTTCTGGTTTCGATTTTGTCCAGACGAATGACCGCCTGTGACGGAGAAATGCTGTCGACATTGAATGTGATGCCATTATCTGCTGTGACATTGATTTTGAGGGTATATTCTCCGGCGGTACTGGTCGTGCCAACTTCTGCATAGGCTATCAAATCATCTGCGGTCAGTCTGCCAACTTGGGAACGGTCTCCGGTCAGTTTGACATTGACTGATTCCACGTCACATTCTACCATGCTCAAACCATTTGCGGCAGCATTTGTTCCGCTCAAATCAATGGTCAGGGGAATGTTGTTGAATTCTACCGGAGTACTGGGGTAAACGCTGACAACAATCGTAAACCAGATAATCAATGCACAAATCACGGACAATACCAGCACAACAGGCTTTTTTTCTATCAACTGCGAAAAGAAATGCTGTGCCCCTTGTATTTTATTACGCATCAGGAATCAGACCCCTTTCCCCGTTTCCAGTTTGTCGGAAAGTGAATTTTCCGGCTTTCTGTCCGTTTCGGAATGAGTTTGTCAATCAGGAAATCTTTGAGGCGGACGGCTTTTCCATCAAAATCACGGTCAAGAACACCGTTTTCAGCAACAGAAATTTGTCCGGTTTCCTCTGATACCACAATCACAATGGCATCTGAATTCTCACTCATGCCGATTGCGGCACGGTGACGAGAACCAAGTTTTTTGTCAATCAATTCTTCTTTCTGCGGTTTCGGGAGGAAACACGCTGCCGCCAAGACAATACCGTCACGCATGATGACAGCCCCATCATGCAAAGGTGTTTTCAGAAAGAAGATTGTTCCGAATAATTCTTTACTTGGCACGGCATTGATAACAGTACCGTTTGCAATTTGTTCCCCTAATTTTGTCTGCCGTTCAATGACAATCAGTGCACCGGTACAAGTCCGGCTTAATTCCGCACAACTCGTACAAATGGCATCAATTGCCGGCATCCACCTTGCTTTTTCTTCATCCTCTGAACCTGCCAATAATGTCCCCAATCCTAAATGAGAGTGACCCAATTTTTCAACGGCACGGCGCACTTCCGGCTGAAATGTAATCAGAATCGCCAGAAGCCCCACGTCAAACACACGTTCTAATAAATATGTGATGGCTTTCATGCCAACAACTTTTCCGAACAGATAAGCCACCAGCAGAAATGCAATGCCCTTGAAAAGTTGCCCCGCCCTTGTCTCACGAACCAGCTTGAAAAAATAATAGATGATATATGAAAGCAGTGCAATGTCCAGAAAATCCCAGAATTCCATTGTATTCGCCACGCTGTAGATGGAATTCCAAAGATTATGCAGTGATGGGAAACTAATCGACATCATATGGCTAAGATGAACTAAAGGCATTGTATCACATCCTTTCCCTGAAATTTCCCCTCCGGAACAGAACATTCCGGAGGTACTTTATATATCATAGCACAAATTCACAGGATTTGCAATAGTTCCTGAAAAATCTGCTCATTTTTTCAATGTGGATTTTCTGCAATCTCCTGAATGCTGTCACAAAGTTTTTTCACATCTTCCATTCTGGAAAATACAGACGGCGCAAAACGGACTGTTCCTTCTGTCGTGCCCATGACATGATGTGCCAGCGGTGCACACTGTAACCCGGAACGCAGACAGAAACCCTTTTTCCCCAGCAAATCCGCCACAGTTTCAGAAGACATCTCTCCGATATTGAACGATACCACAGGCGCATAATTCGCTTTCGGATTCCGGTATACTGTCACATTCGGCATTCTGGCGAGTCGTTTGCACAAATACTCACATAATTCCGTTTCGTGCCGGAAAATGTTCTTGATTCCCTTTTTCTGCACAAATCGCAGACCTGCCCGAAGTGATGCCGCCCCTATGACGTTGAGTGTACCGCTTTCCAGAGAATCCGGCAAAAACGGGGGCATTTCCGGCAAATTCGACTGACTCCCTGAACCGCCCTGCATGAGCGGAGGAAGGGTATATTTCCCGTCTGACAACAATAATCCTGTTCCGGTAATGCCGTATAAGCCCTTGTGTCCGGCGGTACAAAGGAAATTGATACCATCTGTCAGTTTCACTTCCAATACTCCGCAAGCCTGCGCACCGTCTGCAATGAAACAAATTTCACGCTCCTGACAGAGTTTGGCGATTTTCTTCCATGGCAATATCTGCCCTGTGACATTGCTCACAATGGTGCAGATAATGGCTTTTGTATCAGGACGGATTAACCGCCGGAAATTCTCGACAGTCTCGTCATCATCAGGGCTGACCTCTGCGATGCTGTACGAAATTTTTTTCTTTTTGGCAAGCGCATAAACCGGACGTAATACGGAATTATGCTCTAATTGGCTAATAATCAGGTGACCGCCTTTTTCAGCGATTCCCTGAATGGCAATATTTAAAGCGTGGGTGCAGTTGGAAGTCAATACAACTCTTTCCGGTTCAGTCCCGAAAAACTGACCAGCTTCTTCCCTTGCGGAATAAATCAGGGCTGAACCCCTTGCAGCAATGGGGTGGCTTCCCCTGCCTGCACTGCCATAACGGACGAGTGCTTTTTCAACTGCAAGCCGGACTTCCGGCGGTTTCGGGAATGTGGTTGCTGCATTGTCAAAATTTACCATCATTGATATTCACGCTCAATTCTGACTGTCTGCACAGGGATTCCCTCCTGAATCAGGAGTCTGTGAATCTGTTCACAATCCCCCACCACCTTCAAACCAAATCCACAGCCTTCTTTTTTGGACGTACTGCGGACGACTTCACACGGATAGCCCATTGATGCAAGAAATTTCTGTGCTTTCATTGCATAAGTTTCGGACGGCAAAACTGCTCTGCATATCATATTGTATCACCCCTTTTTCTGGTAATACTATAAGATATGTATTTTTCAAGCAGAATGTGAAACGATTAGCCCTCTGATTTTTTCACCAGCAGACAAACACAATGTGCAGAAATTCCCTCTTCTCTGCCTGTAAATCCAAGCCGTTCTTCCGTGGTTGCCTTGACGGAAATCTGTGAAATATCAGCGTGACAAGCATCAGCGATATTTTGTCGCATGGTGTCGATATAGGGGCGTAATTTCGGAGCTTGTGCAATGACAATGGCATCCAGATTTCCCAATGTATAGCCCTCTTTTTCAATCAATGCCACGACCTGACGCAACAATTCCAGACTGTCTGCGCCTTTGTAGGTGGGGTCTGTGTCAGGGAAATGCTTTCCAATATCTCCCAATGCCAATGCACCAAGCAAAGCATCTGAAATGGCGTGCAATAACACATCTGCATCCGAATGCCCCAATAGCCCCAATGTATGGGGGATTTTCACCCCACCAAGAATCAAATCCCTGTTTTCAACGAGTTTATGCACATCATAACCGTGCCCAATGCGAATCATAATAACACCTCTGCAATCTCCCTGTCTTCGGGGGTGGTAATTTTGATATTGGAATAGTCGCCAATTGTCATATAAACTTTTCCGCCGATTGCTTCCACGAGTTGACAATCATCTGTGAAGTCAAGGCTGTGTTCCATTGCAAAATCAACCGCTTCAAAATAAAGCCGTTTTCGGAATACCTGCGGAGTCTGTGTAATATAAAGGGATGGTCTGTGCGGTGTATCTGTAATCAAGCCGTCATCCACGATTTTAATAGTATCCTTGACAGGTACTCCCAAAGTTGCACCGCCGAAAACTCTTGCATCTTTGATGACTTTTGCAATGTGTTCCGGTTTTACAAGCGGTCTTGCACCGTCATGAATGGCGACATATTGGGTTTCCTTGCTGATGACCCTCAATCCCTGCATGACAGACTGCTGACGAGTGTCACCGCCTTCCACAATCTGGGAAAGCTTGGTAATGCCCATTGTTTTCGCTGTCTGACGGATGGAAGCGAAATTTTCCGGTTTTGTCACAATGATAATTTCTGCAATGTCTTCACATTGTTCAAATGCAAGCATACTATACCCCACAACGTTACTTTTTCCGAGGGGCATTAAAATTTTATTGATACCGCCCATTCGGGTGGCATTTCCGGCACATACGACAATAACAGATGTATCAGCCATTTTCATTCTCCTTTTTGATAATTTTATTTTTTCTTGTTATATATG
>DGHF01000114.1 GCA_002392545.1 Ruminococcus sp. UBA3855 | reverse complement strand
CAATTTTTCCGTTTTCGACGTGCATATATTTATGATACTGGTCATCATACACCCAATATCTGTCAGGAATTCCGGCATCATACCAATATTTTACTTCGTCAGCAAATTCCAGAATTGCCCCATGAACGTCCTCACTCCCGACAGGATAGAGGTAAGAATCCAGCGCATCAAAAACTAAATCTAAGCGATTTCTGGAATCATTAGAATTAGTAATGTAAAATTGTGCAAGTCCTCTTGTTGTGATATGGTCACAGGGTTCATATCCTTTCAAGTCCATATAGTACAGGATGCTGTCAGACTTTTCACCGAATAACTCAATACAGCTTTTATCACAGAAAGATTCAATGGCAATGTCTGAAAGTTCCTCTGTCCCGCACACAACAGCAATATCAAAACCAGTTTCGTCAGATGCTTTCTGTAAAGCAGATTCACATTCCCGAAACTGCTCACTTGTGAGACGTTTTCCTTCATCAAAAATTCTCACCTCTCCGGCGGAAGCGTTCAAAGGATGCAGAAGGAATAAAAACATTGCAGTCATGAGAATTATTATCCATTTTTTCATGTCCTTGCCTCCTTACAGAATACCGCTGACGAGCATTCCCAGAAAAATGCTGAATAATGTACATACCAAGAATATCAAAGCGGAAACCAGCCGTAATTTATTAACAGCCAAAGGGGGAGTGCCAGCCTGTTTTCCGGTCTGTCCATTGATAGCAAAGGAATATTGTTCATCCCGATATTGGTATGTCATGAACCAGACCGGAAGAAGCATATACTCCCATTCGGTTTTGAGTACCTGCATATCAGATTGTGTCACTCTGACAGAATCATACCCCACCATAGACGAACGGAGCATTGCATCACTGCCATTAACAGCCCTGTTGCGGATACGAGGGAACACTTGACTTTTATCGACATCGTATTTGTCAGACATAAAACCGCTGAGATAGGACATTTCAAAAGGTTTTGCATCATCATAATTGAAAGGCTCGATAGCTTCCATCAGTCTGTCTTCAATTTTGCTTGCACCGTCTGCCGGAATGCCTTCAAAGACGAGAGAAGCATCACGATAAACGTCAAACTCCTTGACTTCGGTATAACGATAATCGCCGGAATTCCAGCTCCTGACCTGTTTACAAACCGCCTGCATCTTTCCTCTCACGTCACAATTAGCAACCCAGAAAGGCACATACACTCCGGCCATATGTAATAATTGACTGTCGCTGGTGAAATCTTTGGGGAGGAATCTTCTTTTTCCGCACCATTCCTTAAAAATATTATTGGCATCTTCTCTGGAAAGTTTGAAAGGAATGACCTTTGCCGGACGGTATTCACCGGAAAGCCGACCTTTCAGCACAACAGGATTATGACAGAAAAAGCATTCTGTCGCAGCGGTATTCAAATCTGTTACCAGTTCCGCCCCGCAACTCGGACAGGAATATAATTGATTTCCCTCTTCAAATTCATCCTGATGGGGCTTTTGCTCTTCTTGTTGAGAAGCAATCTGTTCATTGGCTTTTTTGCATTCCTCGGTAGTAAAAAAGCTGTCGCAGTATTCGCAGACAAACCCCTGTTTTTTAGGATTGAACCGCAGTTCTGCGGAACAGTTGGGGCATTTATATTGCTGAACTTCTTCTGCCATGTTTTTCTCCTTTGAAATAATTTCTCTGATTGTGTCAAGCCTTTGTTACAAAACCTACACTATTGACATAAGTAAGGGGATATTCTTTGTCATCTGTCTCCTCGTAAAAAGTAATATCATACAGGGCATAAACATTTCCATTGTCAGTATAATAACGCACCTCATCATCATGTGAATATAAATGAGGTCTTTTTTCAGCCCTTTCAGCAATGTAATTATCAAGCTGTTCCTGAAAATATTTTTCCTGCTTTTGGGTAAGAGGGTTATTATTATTGTAGCTGATATTGATTGAACGTACCTGACCAAAATCATCCAACTGCAACACGAAAACATCTGCCATTCCAGCCGAATACTCTTTTTTCATGCTGAGGTAATAAGCTGTATTTTCGCCATTTTCGGGAAAATAGGAGCTTTCAATCTTTGTGAAATTCTCTCCATCTAATCCGGCACATTTTGCAACATCCATAGCAATGCTATGCATTTCCTCTTCCGATAATTTCGGATTTGGAGAATGAAGACGATTATAGAAAATTGTATCAGTATTGCGATAAACCTTCAATCTGCCCTGCGCATCAAATACATAAGTTTCGCCATCAGCAGAAAGATACTGGTCATTGAATTCCGAGACCGTCTCTACTCCCTCATATCCGACAGTGATATACTGCTGAAAACTTCCGTTCCGAGTGAGGTCAGAAATATCAAAATAACTTCCAGTTTGTAAAGCATAACCCATTTCATGTGTTTCAGTTGTAATTTCCTGTTCCATTCCACAGCCTGTCAAAAAAACACCTATCACTAATAATGCAAATAAATTTCGTTTCATAAAAAATCACCCTTTTAATTTAAACCTAAAGAAACAGAGGTACTTCCAACTGTAAGCCTGTGATTTGGATTTGCAGGATTTGTGCCCGACAAATTATAAGCAGCTCCAAAAGAAAGGTCAACACAAGCCAATGAATCAATGATTTTGTTGTCTGGGAAAAACTCCTGATTATGCAATACATACTTGAAATAATACTCACCTTTACTAACTGAAACTGTAAATCCTGTAACACAGCCCACTCCATGTTGATGTAATTTTTCTGTCAAGTTTCCATGTGTAGAATCAACAGCACTATTACAAGAAATTATCATACAATATGAGCACATAGGCATCACCAAAGATATGTTATCAGCATACAGCCAAGAAACATTACCACTTGCATTCTCAAGTGCAAGTGCTCCTGGACTTCCATGACCATGAACTACACAAAAACGATTTTGTCCAATTCTGTTTTGAAGTGCACCAGAATTAGGATACTCATATCTTGAAGTATCATAACCAAGATTTTCTATTTTTCCAACAATTTCATTCACACATGCATTGTTTTCAGGATTGTTAAGAATGTCTGATGTTGTGACATAATACTCTGCTGAACCCGAAAAAGCTGGCTCAAGTCCCCATGTACTGAATATTCCTTGAAAGGTATTTGTTGCAATGGGCGTATCTGCATTATATGAATTTGGAAATGGTGAAACTACATTATAAAGGTTAGAGGTGACACTTGTTATTTTATGACCATTTGATGATTCTGCAATCTTCCAATAGCCAATTATGGAATAATACGTCTTTAACATCAAAGGATTATGCCCATTTGTGAGTGTTGACATACAGAGTGGCTTTGAAGAAGTCATGGGTTTTAAAAAATAGGTATTGGTAGAACCAGAGGGGATAAGTCTAAAAATTTGTCTTGCATCATGTGCAGAACGTGGCTGTAAACTACAAGAAACATTATCTAAATCATCATAGGAATCCATTGTGATATACAAATTGGATGCCACATTTTTCAATCTGTAATAGATACTGGGATATAAACCACTAACAACATCCGCTTTTGCTACTAAGTTTTTGCTTACTAATGAGCAATTTAAGAACAAGCAAACTGCCATTAAACAAGAAATTGTGAGTGTTACTAATTTTCTCATTTTAATCCCCCTTAAAATAGTATTTTTACGCTTTATTTATGTTTACTTTAACACTTTATTGGAATAGCACCTCCTTTTCAGGAAAGGCGGTCGGAACATGACAAAAAATCACATTTTTCTGTTATCAAATACACGTTTCGCCTTGCCTTCGGAACGTGGGAGGGATTTGGGTGCAACGATAGTGACCTTTGTGGAAATTCCGACAACGGATTTAATCTGGTCTTTGATATACTTCTGGAGTCTCTGCATTTCGCCGAGGGAATCGGTCAGAGCGAATACTTCCTCTGTCATTTCTACCTTGACTTCGAGGGTATCAGAGCTGTTCACTCTGTCAACAATAAGCTGATAATGAGGAGCGACACCAGCAGTCTTGACGAGGACGGTTTCAATCTGAGACGGGAACACATTCACACCACGAACAACAATCATATCGTCAGTACGTCCGGTAATTCTGCCCATTCTGACAGTCGTTCTGCCACATTCACATTTTCCGGCATAAAGTGTACAAATATCATGAGTACGATAACGAAGCATGGGCATACCCTTTTTTGTGATGGTCGTAAATACCAATTCTCCGGCTGTTCCGTAGGGGAGCTGTTCTTCTGTCACGGGGTCAATAATTTCAGCAATCACATGGTCTTCATTAATATGTGCCCCATTCTTAGCGAAGCATTCAAATGCAACCCCCGGACCTGCAATTTCTGTCAGACCGTAAATATCACGTGCATCAATTCCAAGCAGTTCTTCAATTTTCTGGCGCATTGCCTCTGTCCAAGGTTCAGCCCCGAACAATCCGGCACGGAGCTTAATATCTTTTTTGGGAACGAGTCCGGCATCATGGATAGCTTCGCCGAGATAGGTTGCATAGGAGGGAGTACAGCAAAGAACAGTCGTTCCGAGTTCCTGCATCATCATAATTTGTCTTTGGGTGTTACCGCTGGACATGGGAATCACCATAGCCCCGACTTCGGTTGCACCCTGATGTGCGCCCAGACCGCCGGTAAACAAGCCATATCCATAACATACCTGTACAATGTCCTCTTTATCTGCGCCAATGGAAGCCATTGCACGAGCGACCATTTCAGACCAGATTTTCACATCATTTTCTGTATAGCCGGAAACAATAGGCTTTCCGGTTGTACCGGATGAACCCTGAATTCTGACAATTTCCTCATTCGGAACAGCAAAAAGTCCGAAAGGGAACGTATCACGGAGGTCAGTTTTCTGCATGAACGGCAGTTTCACAATATCGTCAACGGTCTGAATGTCCTCAGGCTTGACACCCTTTGCATCCATACGCTCACGATAAAAGGGAACATTTTCATATTCATGCTTGACAGTTTCACGGAGACGCTCACCCTGCAACTTTCTGCGCTCCTCCACATCCATACATTCCATTTCGGGCTGATAAATTTTCGGTTCGGCTGACATTTTCAAAACTCCTTTGATAAAAATTTCTTTGTAAAGATTATAACACATTCATGCAGAAGATGTCAAGCATTTTCTGCAAACTCACCTATTTTGAGAAGTTTTTCGGCATTCTTGGCAAAAATATTCTTTTCGTCCTGTTCGGGAAGATGTAACCGCTTAATTTTTTTAATGGTAATATCTGTTGTATCCCATGGGCAGTCACTTGCCAATAGAATTTTATCTGCTCCCTGTTTTTCAATAATCCGGTAAAGCTGGTCTTCTCTGACATAAGACCCCACAAGGGCAGTATCTAACCACAAATTTTCAAAATTCCCTGCAAGAGTCTGTTCGACTTCATCCCACAATTCATTTCCGCCCAGATGTGCCATAATCATGGTAGTATCAGGGAATTTTTCAAGGATTTTAGAAGCCATCTTCGGAGTACAGTGAATATCATTAGGACAGACAGGGTCAACCCCTGCATGAAAAATAATAGGTAATCCCAATTCTCCGCATTTGCGGTAAATCGGAAAAAGCCGTTCCTCATCAGCATAGAAATGCTGATAATCGGGATGCAGTTTAATGCCGTAAAGCCCTAATTCCTTGATACGTTCCAATTCCTGTAAAGCATCCTCTCCGTCAGGGTGAACGCTCCCAAATGGAAAAATATGGTCACATTTGCAGGATGATGCCCAGTTATTGCATACCAGATGCTGAGAGGGCTTTGTTGCAATCGAAAGCAAAACAAACCCATCAACGCCCCATTCTTTCATGATTTTTTCTGTACCGGAAATTGTACCGTCAGAAGCCGGCGGTTTTCCGGCAGTCTGAGCGAGTGCAGAAATAGTGCGCCCTGCAATTTTATCAGCGAATGCGTGTACATGAAAATCGATATAATTCATAAATCCTCCCGAACTCTAAAATGAAGGGGTTCACTGCAAGGCACAGCGAACCCCCTTGAATTGTTTCTTAAATCAGTAAATCAGTTAATGATAGTCTTTTCTGTTTCCTTGTCAAAGAGGTGAATCTTATTCGGGTCAAGTGCAACCTGAATGTCATCCCCCGGACGAGCAGTAGAACGAGGAGAAACTCTTGCAGTCAGGGAAATGCCTTCACAGAGCAGATACAGATAAGTTTCTGCACCCATCATTTCAGTGATTTCAACATTGCAGTTAATCAGACCGGTTGTTGCACTGTTGATATACATAG
>DGHF01000147.1 GCA_002392545.1 Ruminococcus sp. UBA3855 | reverse complement strand
CCTTGGAAAAATCTGTGCCGGATGCATTCAGAACTTCCTGCAAATTCTTCATCACCTGTTCGGTCTGTCCCTGAATGTCTGTTGCCTCAATGTTGCCAGTAGCCGGAACAATTGCAATCTGTCCGGAGGTGTAAACAACACCATTCGCCTTGACTGCCTGAGAATAAGGGCCAATCGCAGACGGTGCATTTTCTGTATAAATTTTTTCTGCCATCGTAAAAACTTCCTTTCAAAAATTATTGATTCACAATCTTAAAACCCTTTTCGGTTAAAGCTTGTCTGATTTGGCGAATATGTTCATAGTTTCTGGTTTCCAGCACAATCCGGAGAACACAGTCTGTAATATCGCTGTCTTCGCTTGCCCTCTCGTGGTGGATAGAAACGACATTTCCTCCGAGGTCTGCCAGAATTGCCGAAACGCCTTTCAGCTGTCCGGGTTTGTCTTCCAGCTGGATGGTGAGAGTATCACTGCGACCAGATTTCAGCAAGCCACGCTTGATAACTCTGGAAAGAATTGTCACGTCAATATTACCGCCGGACACCAGACAAACGACATTTTTCCCCTTAATATCGGGAATCTTATTGAACATTACCGCAGCCACTGGGACAGCTCCTGCACCTTCTGCAATGAGTTTATGCTGTTCAATCAGTGCCAGAATTGCAGAGGAAATTTCATCATCTGTCACAGTCACAACACCATCAACATATTTTTTCGTGATTGCAAAAGTGTGTTCTCCTGCTTCTTTCACTTTGATACCGTCCGCAATGGTGGAAACCTTATCAAGACAAATAATTTCGTCCTCTTCAAGGGCTTTCGCCATAGAAGGCGCACCGCTTGCCTGTACCCCATAGACACGGATTTTCGGGTTCAGGCTTTTCAGTGCAAACGATACACCCGAAATCAAACCGCCACCACCGACAGGCACAACAACAACGTCAACGTCTCTCAACTGCTTGCTGATTTCCAGACCGATTGTCCCCTGACCTGCAATAACGTCCTCGTCATCAAACGGATGAATGAAAGTATAGCCTTTTTCGTCACGGAGTTCCAGTGCCTTTGCATAGGCATCATCATAAACCCCCGGAACAAGGCAAACTTCCGCACCATAGCCCTTTGTAGCTTCCACTTTAGAAATAGGCGCACCATCCGGCAAACAAATTAAAGATTTAATGCCGTTCTTGGTCGCTGCCAATGCCACACCCTGCGCATGATTTCCGGCGGAACAAGCAATGACACCCTTTGCTTTTTCCTCTTCACTGAGCTGTGAAATTTTGTAATATGCACCACGCACCTTGAAAGAGCCTGTAATTTGCAGGTTTTCAGTCTTCAAATAAACATTTGCATCCGGACAGATTTTCGGTGCATGAATTAAATCTGTCTGACGGATAACGCTTTCAAGTACATAACTTGCATGATAAATTTTATCAAGCGTCAGCATGATATTTTCACTCCTTCATACATTGTTTTGCCTGTAATTGGTCAATAAGCTGTCTTGCAGTCCGTGCGGAACGTCCGCCCTTACGGGTTGCAAACTTTTCGGCTTCAATAGTGAGTTCCTCTGCGGTTATCTGCAAATTGCACTGCTCCGCCAATGCCGAAACAATTTCAAAGTACAGCTGTTTGTTTGGCTTGTCGAACAACAACTGAATCCCGAAACGCTCCGACAATGAAATTGTCTCCTGCAAAGTATCATTCCGGTGAACCTCATCCCCTGCCCTTTGTGAGAACGTTTCACGGACAATATGTCGGCGGTTGCTTGTCGCATAAATCACAACATTATGAGACCTTGCGGAAACACTGCCCTCCAGAACGGCTTTCAATGCGCTGAAATTGTCGTCATTGTCCTGAAAGCTCAAATCATCCACGAATATCACGAACTTCAGCGGATTTCCGGACAGCTCCTCTAATAATTCCGGCAACAAATGCAGTTCATTTTTGGAAAGCTCAATCAACCGCAAGCCTTCACCAGCGAATGCATTCGCAACCGCTTTGACCGTGGCGGACTTGCCTGTTCCTGCCGAACCATACAAGAGAATATTAGATGCTGGTAAACCTTTAAGCAGTGCCTTAGTATTGTCAACAACCTGTTGTCTCTGGAGTTCATAACCTGTGAGCATTTCGAGGGAAATTGCATCAGGATGTGCAACAGGTTTGAGGATATAGCCATTTTCGGCATCGTCAGAAAGTTTCATCCGGAACATATGATATTTTGCCCATACCCCGAAACCATATTTTTCAATGTTTTCCAGCCTGTCAAAATACAGCTTTTCGAGGTCGATTTTTTCGGCTGACCAGTCGGGGAAAGCCTCTTTTCCAAAAGTATCTTCTGTAACAGTACCTTCACCATCATAATTTCCAAAAAATTTTTTCAAATATTGGGAATCAATTGCAATTATTTTCGACAAATAGCCTAATTCTTTTTTGACAGCTTTCTCAATATGTTCAGGAACTTTCAAACCTTGCGAAAGATACCAAGTGTATGGTGTTTCAAGAGAGAAAAGCAAGTTTTTCAAATATTCTGTCCAGTTATCTGTATGAGCCTGATACAACAAATTTGTAAATTTGATATACTCTTTCTTAATGTCCCAACATGATAAGTTTTCTATATCCAGATAAGAATTAGGGTCTGCCCATTGTTGCCCTTTTATATGAAAATGTTCGTAATGAAATTGTTCCACACAAGCAATCATCAACTTATGAAAAGCATGGAAAACCTTATCTTCATGCAATGCGCTGAAAACAGTCAATTCTTGCAATCTGTCTTGTAAATCGACATCATCAAACAAATGCTGTTTATCCATTACTTGATACTCCCATTTTTAATGGATTCCACCAGACCGCCGTTTTCAATAATAGTCTGGATGAAAGCAGGGAACGGCTCAACAGCGTAATCTTCTCCGGTAGTTTCATTGTGGAGAATGCCGTTATCCAAATCAGCCGTGATAACATTCCCCTCCTGAATTGCATCAGAAGCCTTTTCGGATTCGACAATTGCAAGCCCGATATTGATGGAATTTCTGTAAAAAATTCTTGCAAAGCTTTTCGCAATGACAAGAGAGATTCCGCTTGCCTTGATGGCAATCGGAGCGTGTTCACGAGACGAACCACAGCCGAAATTCCAGCCTGCTACCATGATGTCACCCTGCTGAACTCTCTCCGTGAAAGTCTTGTCAAGGTCTTCCATGCAGTGAGATGCAAGCTCTTTCTGGTCGCTGGTATTGAGATAACGAGCCGGAATAATAACATCAGTATCGACATTATCGCCGTACTTGATGACTTTACCTGTCATTTTCATGATTAAAGCACCTCCTCAGGAGCAGAAATTTTTCCAGTAATGGCACTAGCGGCGGCAACTTCCGGACTAGCAAGGTAAATTTCAGAAGTGGTGTGTCCCATTCTGCCAATGAAATTACGGTTTGTGGTTGCAACGGCTCTTTCATGCTCAGCCAGAATGCCCATATGACCGCCCAGACAAGGGCCACAAGTCGGAGTGGAAACAACCGCACCACATTCAATGAATGTCTTCAAATAGCCTGCTTCCATGGCTTCGAGATAAATTCTCTGTGTTGCCGGAATCACGATACAACGCACACCCTTTGCAACCTGTTTTCCCTGCATGATTTCCGCAGCTGCTTTGAGGTCTTCGAGTCTGCCGTTGGTGCAAGAACCAATTACCACCTGCTGGATTTTGATTTCGTCAATTTCATCTGTTGTATGAGTGTTTTCAGGAAGGTGAGGGAATGAAACAGTGTGTCTAATTTCAGATAAATCAATGACATAAGTCTTTTCATAAACGGCGTCTGCATCAGCTTCGTATACAACCGGTTCACGGTTGGAATGCGCCTTGACATATTCTCTAGTAATGTCATCAACAGCAAAAATACCATTCTTCGCACCTGCCTCAATTGCCATATTCGCCATGCACAAACGGTCAGCCATAGAAAGACTTGCCAGCCCTTCCCCGACAAATTCCATGGACTTATACAACGCACCATCAACGCCAATCATGCCGATAATATGCAAAATCACGTCTTTGCCGGAAATGTACTTGTTCAGTTTGCCTTTCAGTTCAAATTTCAATGCAGACGGCACTTTGAACCATGCTTTCCCGATTGCCATACCGCAAGCCATATCTGTAGAGCCGACACCTGTCGAAAATGCCCCTAATGCCCCATATGTGCAGGTGTGAGAGTCTGCACCAATGACAGCATCACCAGAAACCACAAGCCCTTTTTCGGGGAGTAATGCGTGTTCAATGCCCATCTGTCCGACATCATAAAAATTCGTAATCTCCTGTTCACCGCAGAAATCACGGC
>DGHF01000002.1:8830-12094 GCA_002392545.1 Ruminococcus sp. UBA3855 | reverse complement strand
TCCTGTTCACCGCAGAAATCACGGCACATCATGCACTGTTCCGCAGCTTTAATATCCTTGTTAGGTGCAAAATGGTCCATTACCATTGTGACCTTTTCTTTATCAAAAACATTGTCTTTCCCCATTTTGTTGAATGCCTTGATAGCAACAGGGGAAGTAATATCATTGCCAAGCACTAAATCCAGATTCACAAGCACTAACTGTCCGGCTTCGACTTTATCAAGTCCGGCGTGCTTTGCAAGGATTTTCTGTGTCATGGTCATACCCATAATATCAGTCCTTTCCTAAATTGATTTATTTAATAACTTCCCTTTCAAAGGTCATCAGCAGAAAGACAGCCTCTGCATTGGATGCAAACGGAGAAACGCTCACGACTTCCCAGCCCTCTTGATTCATTTCCTGCATGAGCTGTTCTGCCTTTTTGGAATTGATTTGCATATCCCCCACAAAGAACATACTTTTGATACTCTCCGAAAAGGAAGCGTTTTTTTCATGGGACACAGCTTTCCAAGTGGTTTTGAGGGTTATCATTTTGTATTCTTTCATGATTATTTCAATTTTGCCCCATCCTTGAAAGCTTCTCCGACTCTTTCCGTAACTTTGTAGTAACCGTGTGTGTAGGGGTCAAATGCAATCGCACCAAGGGAAGCAATGTCAACTTTCCCATCCTTCAAAAATTGTTCTTCTACCGAAGTAGCCAGCACTTTCCCAATGACACCAAGTCCGGTCTCATCACTCTGGTATTCTACAAATTCGCATTCAATGGCAATCGGAAATTCATTGATAACTGGTGCATCAACATATTCTGATTTTGTAAAGGTCATACCGCTTTTAGCGAATTTGTCTTTCTCCTTGTTGCCACTGACAATCCCGAAATAATCTGCCTCCACAATGTGCTGTGCATCTGCAATATGAATGACAAAACCTTTTCTCTGCTTGATATTGATAACAGTCTTGTGTGTTTCAGTAAGATTCAAAGCTACCATATCACGGGAAAGCATTGTGCCCCATGCAGCATTCATAACATCAACTGTTCCATCTTCATTGAAAGTAGAAATCATCAGCACAGGCATAGGAAAAATCGCTTCTGTTGTTGTAATTTGCTTTTTCATTTGAAATCCTCCTCATCAAAATCAATAGTTAATAATTGCACCCTTATCCGCAGAAGATACCATTTTTGCATAGCGTTTCAGGTAGCCGGTTACGTCAGTTTTGACCTTAATTTCCATAGTTTCCTTACGCTTTGCAATTTCTTCTTCAGAAACTTTGAGTTCAATCTTGTATTCCGGAATATTGATAGAAATCATAT
This sequence comes from Ruminococcus sp. UBA3855, assembly GCA_002392545.1. GTDB lineage: Bacteria > Bacillota > Clostridia > Oscillospirales > Ruminococcaceae > UBA3855. The sequence goes on along the minus strand of DGHF01000002.1, from coordinate 10,785 downwards.
CACCATCCTGAACGTAGGCAATCAGACCGCCACGGACTGCCTCAGGGGATACATGACCAATTGCAGCCCCACGAGTTGCACCGGAGAATCTGCCGTCTGTGATGAGTGCAACTTCCTTGTCAAGACCCATTCCGGCAATTGCAGAAGTCGGCGACAACATTTCACGCATTCCCGGACCTCCGGAAGGACCTTCATAACGAATGACAACCACGTCACCAGCAACGATTTTTCCGGCATAAATTGCAGCAATCGCTTCTTCCTCGCTGTCAAATACCTTTGCAGGACCTTCATGCACCAGCATTTCGGGAGCAACGGCACTTCTCTTGACAACGCACCCGTCAGGAGCGAGATTTCCACGGAGTACAGCAATACCGCCTGTTTCGCTGAATGGGTTATCAATCGGGCGGATAACTTCGGGGTCACGGTTGACACAGCCTTCAATATTTTCGCCCAATGTCTTGCCTGTCACGGTCATGACATCCGTATGAATTAAGCCCTTCTTGTTGAGTTCGTTCAAAACTGCATAGACTCCGCCAGCCTCGTCAAGCTGTTCCATATAGGTATGACCTGCCGGAGCTAAATGGCAAAGATTGGGAGTTCTTGCGGAAATTTCGTTTGCAATGTCAAGATTGATTTCCACACCGCATTCATGAGCGATTGCAGGAAGGTGCAACATACTGTTTGTGGAACATCCGAGAGCCATATCAGCCGTCAGAGCGTTTTCAAATGCCTTTTGTGTCATGATGTCGAGCGGACGAATATTTTTTCTGTACAGCTCCATGACCTGCATACCTGCATGTTTGGCAAGTTCAATTCTCTTGGAATAAACAGCCGGAATTGTGCCGTTTCCACGCAGACCCATGCCCAGAACTTCCGTCAGGCAGTTGTGGGAATTGGCGGTATACATACCAGAACAGCTTCCGCAGGTAGGACATGCATTTAATTCATAATCATCAAGCTTTTCTTGGTCAATCTTGCCAGCCTTGAAAGAGCCGACAGCTTCAAACATGCTGGAAAGGCTGGTTCTCTTTCCGTCAACGTGTCCAGCTAACATAGGACCTCCACTGACGAAAATCGTCGGAACGTTCACACGAGCCGCCGCCATCAGCAACCCCGGAACATTCTTGTCACAGTTCGGAATCATGACGAGTGCATCAAATGCATGAGCCAGAGCCATCGCTTCCGTGGAATCTGCAATCAAATCACGAGTAACCAGAGAATATTTCATGCCCCTGTGCCCCATTGCGATACCGTCACAGACTGCAATTGCAGGAAATACAATCGGTGTCCCCCCAGCCATGGCAACACCCATCTTGACAGCGTTCACAATCTTATCGAGATTCATATGACCCGGAACAATTTCATTATAGGAACTGACAATGCCGACTAACGGACGTTCCATTTCCTCTTTTGTCAGTCCCAATGCGTGCAATAAAGAACGCTGTGGCGCACAATGCGCACCAGATATTTTTGTATCAAACATCATAAAGCAAAACCTCTTTTAATTAAATTTCTATTGCCTATATAACACGATAATCCCGAAAAATCGGGATTACCGTTAAATCGAATTACTAAATCAATACCGAAAATCAGTTATTGATGAGCTTGTCATCTTCGCTGTTCCAGCTGTAGAGCTTGCGGATTTCTTCACCAACAACTTCAGAGGGATGTTCAGCATGGAGCTTTCTCATAGCCTTGAAGTGTACCTGATTACCAGCTTCGGACATATCCAGCAGGAACTCCTTTGCAAAAGAACCGTCCTGAATGTCAGCAAGTACCTTCTTCATAGCCTTCTTGGTATCCTCTGTGATAATCTTAGGACCTGTTACATAATCGCCGTATTCAGCAGTGTTGGAGATGGAATATCTCATGCCAGCAAAACCAGACTGATAAATCAGGTCAACAATGAGCTTCATTTCATGGATGCACTCGAAATATGCATTTCTGGGGTCATA
>DGHF01000002.1:0-8771 GCA_002392545.1 Ruminococcus sp. UBA3855 | reverse complement strand
AGAGTTTCAAAGCCTGCCTGCATCAATGCGCATACACCACCGCAAAGAACAGCCTGCTCACCAAAGAGGTCAGTTTCTGTTTCAGTTCTGAAAGTAGTCTCCAGAACACCAGCTCTTGCGCCACCGATACCAGCAGCATAAGCCAGACCAATTTCCTGAGCGTCGCCGGTTGCATCCTGCTGTACAGCAATCAGACAGGGAGTACCCTTGCCAGCCTGATATTCAGAACGTACAGTATGACCGGGGGCTTTCGGTGCAATCATGATAATATTCACATCTGCCGGCGGTACGATACAACCAAAATGAATGTTGAAACCGTGAGCGAATGCCAGTGTCTTACCAGCGGTCAGATAAGGCTTGATGTCGGATTCATACAGAGCCTTCTGCTTTTCGTCGGGTGTCAGAATCATGATAACATCTGCTGCCTTAGTAGCTTCTGCGGTTGTCATAACGGTCAGACCCTGCTTTTCAGCCTTTGCCCAGCTCTTACTGCCTTCGTACAGACCAACAACAACATTCACTCCGCTTTCCTTCAGGTTCAGTGCATGAGCGTGACCCTGAGAACCATAACCGATAATTGCAACAGTCTTGCCGTCGAGCTTGTGAATGTCGCAGTCCTGCTGATAGAAAATTCTTGCTTGTGCCATTTTAAAGAACTCCTTACATATAATTTTTATTCAGCGGTGCAAAGACCGCCTTGTATTTACAGACTTGTCTCACTGTTCAGGTAACTACAGCCACGTTCAATCGCAACCACACCTGTACGGCACATTTCCAGAATGCCGAGCGGTTCAACAAGTGCAATAAATGCCTCAATTTTAGAGGTTTCTCCGGTAATCTCCACACAAAGAGTATTCGGGGAGAAATCCACAATCTTTGAACGGAAAATGTCAACAGCGGAAAGTACTTCCTGACGAGTTTCCGGACAGTTCCGCAGTTTAATCAATGCCAGTTCACGGTAAACGCTCTTATCACGTTCCATAACCTTGACTTCTTTTACATTGTACAGTTTGCGGAGCTGACGGACAATCTGACTGCGGACAGATTCATCACCAGTCAATGAAATGGTAATTCTGGAATACTTGCTGTCTTCCGTTGCGGAAACGGTCAGACTGTCAATATTAAATCCTCTGCGGTTGAACATACTTGCAACACGTGTCAGAATACCGGGTTGATTGTCTACCAGAATAGCAATTACATAACGTTCTTCGTTCATGACTGGTCACTCCTCTCTGTAATAATTTCTTCAATCGAACCCCCAGGGGGAAGCATTGGCAATACAAATTCATCTTCAAAAATAGCAACATCTACCAATACAGGACCATTTTCATTAAATGCCTGACTGATGACGGATTCCATTTCTGAAAGCTCATTCACACGATAGCCTTTCATTCCGAACGCATCCGCCAGCTTGACGAAATCGGTCTTTCTGGTGTGAAGGTCGGTATTGGAATAGTGCTTCTGGAAGAATAAAGTCTGCCACTGACGAACCATTCCCAGAACCTTGTTATTCATGATGATGATAACAACAGGGGAATTTTCCGTCACAGCGGTTGCAAGTTCATTCAGATTCATGCCGAAACTGCCGTCACCTGTAAAGAGAACAGTTTTCTTTCCGGTTGCCTTTGCTGCGCCGATAGCTGCGCCCAGTCCGAAGCCCATTGTTCCCAATCCACCGCTGGAAATAAAGGTTCTCGGCACTTCAAAAGGATAATACTGTGCAACCCACATCTGATGCTGTCCAACGTCTGTGACAATGGGAGTATCAGGATTTGTGTGCTTTGCAACTTCCTGAATCAGTGCATAGGGAGTAATCCTGTCTTTCGCAGTGACTCTCTCAAACTGCTCATGTTCTTCCTTTTTCAGCTCCTCGATACGAGCCATCCACTCAGGGTGTTTGGTTTCTCCAATCAGCGGAATCAATCTCTGCAAAGCGTTCTTGATGTTGCAGGAAATACCAAGGTCAACATTGATATTTTTATTCAATTCTGCACGGTCGCCGTCAATGTGAATAATCTTTGCACGGCGAGCATATTTCGCTACATTACCAGTTGCACGGTCGCTGAAACGTGCGCCAATGGTAATAATCAAATCTGCCTCATCCTGTCCCACGCTGGAAGCGTAATGTCCGTGCATTCCTTCCATTCCTAAGAATCGGGGATTTTTCACCGGAATCAGGGAAAGCCCCATCATGGTGCATCCGATTGGTGCATCAATTTTATCAGCAAGTGCAATAATCTCTTCGGAAATATCCGCTGAAACTGCGCCACCACCAAAATAGATATATGGTTTCTGGGATTCTGCTATCATTTGTACAGCCGCTTTCAGCTTATCATGCTTTGCCGGCTTAGGAAGCTTTTTTTCAACAACCAAAGAAGGCTCATAGGGGAACGTTGCCACCTGTACATCCTTCGGGATGTCCACGAGGACTGGACCCGGTCTGCCGGACTTTGCGATTGCAAACGCTTCCCTGATGGTGTCAGCGAGTTTGTCAATGCTCTTAACTAAGAAATTATGCTTTGTAATGGGGAGGGTCACGCCGGTAATGTCAACCTCCTGAAAGCTGTCCTTGCCAATCAGACTGTTGGGAACGTTGCCTGTAATGGCAACCAGCGGAACGGAGTCCAGCATTGCGGTTGCGATACCTGTCACAAGATTGGTTGCCCCCGGACCAGAGGTTGCAATACAAACACCTACTTCACCAGTGGCTCTTGCGTAACCGTCAGCGGCATGAGCTGCGCCCTGTTCATGAGCAGTCAAAACGTGTTCGATTCTGCCACTTCTTGTGTACAAAGCATCGTAAAGGTTGATAACCTGTCCGCCCGGATAGCCGAACACAGTTTTCACACCCTGTTCAATCAGGGTTTCTACTACGATGTCTGCGCCTGTTAAAATCATGATTTCATTCCTTTCCATAATTTTGCCCCCATGCTGTCAGGGGCGTGAACATTTTTATTTCGTTGTGTATCAAATATTCACTATCTTTTTTCAATTATATCACTTTCGGACTTTTATTGCAAGAGGGTATTTTAATTTTGATACTATGCACAAATTTCAACAGCAAAATTTATTGATTTTGCCACGATTGAAAAATACCCCTGCTGAAACAGAAGCATTTTCAATAATCCTCATGCTGTTGCCTGTACCATCGAATCCATGCAAATGTATATTCTTCCCCTTTTTTGGCATACATTTGGAGCAGACCCTCTAAAAAGCGTGATGTTCGGGGATGAATTTTTCTTGTGGGTTTGCCTTTCATGAAATACTGCAAAGGCATGTCATTGGTAAAATTTGCACCGTTATAAATTTTACTTGCGGCGATTCTGTCGCAAAACATCTCAATGACATAATTCAACGGCATTTTGACAGGGGTCATGACACGGGTCACAGGGTCGTAATCTGTCCAGTATTCAAAATGATGCTTGTTACAGCCCTTGTGATGCATCCATGCACTGGAATAGCCTTTTTCGGTGCGTTCCTGTTCATTGGGACTGCGTGTGCCCTGATAATATTTCACGCTGGGAATGAATTCTTCAGGGGTATATTTCGACAAATCATGTTTCAGCCCCTGCCATAAAATTCCAGCTTTTGCACAGTGCCGAATCACTGCATGACGGTGTTTCGCCACCGTCCGCAGATGACCGGAGAGATTTTCCAAATTTATCATGCTGTCAGTCCTTTCAGCTGTTGGCACGTTCTACCGTGATAACGCCCTTGATTTTGCGCAGACGTTCGAACATACTGTTCAGTTGGGAACGGTTTACAATGCGGATACTTGCATCAAAGATGGCATTTCCGTTTTTCAGGACACGAGAGGAAGAATGCACAATCGGAATTCTGGATTCCGTCAAAACGGCGGTAATGTCATAAACCAGCCCCACTCTGTCCTGTGCAATCACTTCAATGCTGGTCTGCATGGAAGAATCTGTGCTTTCCGTCCACTGAATGTCAACCCATCTTTCCTGTTCTTCGGGAATGTCCCTGTTAAGCATGGCACGGTAATTCACGCAGGAAGTCGTATGAACGGAAATTCCGTGCCCTCTCGTGATGAATCCAACAATTTCGTCCCCCGGTAAGGGATTGCAACATTGTGCAAATTTCACCGCACAGTCGCTGATGTCGTCAAGAATAATCTTGCTTCTGGAGGAATTCGGAACAGGGGTAACAATCGGAAGGTCTTTAGGTTCTTCGTCGTCCTTCTCGTAATTCTTGTGATACTGTTCCTTGAAATGGGGGAGCAGTTTCGAAAGGCTGATACCGCCGTAACCAATCGCAGCATAAAAATCCTCAAGGGTATTACAGCTGTGACGGCGCAAATCATCTTTCAGGAAATTTTCAAGTTCTTCATCCGGTACATGAATGTGATTATGACGGAACAATTTTTCAAGGGCAGATTTTCCGGTCTGAATATTCTCCTCACGGCGTTCACGCTTGAACCACGAACGGATTTTTGAACGTGCTTCGGATGTGATGGCAATATCCAGCCATGAACGGCTAGGCCCTTTGGTGGGGTCTTTGCTGGTCAGGATGGTGCAAATATCACCGGTCTGCAATTTGTAATCCAGCGGTACAATTTTACCGTTCACCTTTGCGCTCATCATCTTGTGTCCGACTTCGGTATGAATCTTATAGGCGAAATCAACGACTGTCGCACCAATGGGAAGGGAGATTGTCTGTCCCTTCGGGGTCATGACACAAATATCTTCGGGCGCAAGCTCATACTTGATAGCACGGACAATCTCTTCCACATCATCAGAGGTTTTCTGTGCTTCAATCATCTGGCGAATCCATGCAAGACGTTTTTCCATTTTGTCTTTGCCGTGAATGCCCTCTTTATATTTCCAGTGCGCTGCAATGCCGTATTCCGCAGTTTCGTGCATTTCCCATGTACGAATTTGTACTTCAAAGGGGATGCCCTCTTTCCCAAGATAGCAGTCATGCAGAGACTGATACATATTTTCCTTCGGATGGCTGATATAATCTTTCCTTCTGTTGGGAATGGGCGGATAGATATTCTGAATCAGACCACTGGCAGCGTAACATTCCGCAAGGTCAGAAACAATAATTCTGATTGCGTACTTGTCATACACTTCTTCGGGGTTCTTATGCTGTACATAAATCTTTTTGTACATTCCGTAAATGCTCTTGACACGTCCGCTAATCTGAGGCGGTTTCTTGAACTCCATTGCCGTGGGAAGATAGTCGGAAACTTTCTGAATGATGGAATTCAGGAAAATTTCCCGTTCTTCCTTACTTGCGCCCATCAAATTTTCAATGTCTTGATAGGCGTAGGGGTCGAGGTAATGAAAAGCAAGGTCTTCCAATTCAGCCTGCACCACCTTGATACCAAGTCTTCTTGCAATGGGGGCATAGACATTCATGGTTTCACGGGCAGTTGTGCGCTGTTTATGTTCAGGGCGGAATTCCAGCGTTCTCATATTATGAAGCCTGTCACAGAGCTTGATAATCATGACACGGATATCCTTGCTCATGGCAAGCAGAATTTTCATGACATTTTCTGCCAGTTGCTGTTCCTTGTTGAAAATCGGAACTTTGGCTAATTTCGTGACACCGTCCACGAGGGCTGCAACATCCTGCCCGAATAATTTCTCAAGCTGTTCCAATGTTGCACTTGTATCTTCCACGACATCGTGAAGCAGTGCCGCACAGATAGTGTCTGTATCCATGCCGAGGTCAAGCAGAATTTCCGCAACAGAAAGCGGATGAATAATATAGGGCTGACCAGATGAGCGTTTCTGCCCTTCATGCGCTTTGGCGGCGAATTCATACGCAGAATGAATCTTGCTCAGGTCATATGACTGTTTATCCATGTCAAGAATCTTCTGCTCAATCATTTCAATGGTTACAACTCTGTCCTCCTTCATCTCATTTCCTCCTTTGCATACTGTTCCAATTGTGAGAGTATCTCAGAATTATGAAGTTCTGCCTTTTGGGTGACTGGCAAACGCTTCACAAACTGTTCCCCCTCCGTGAGTTCCATCAGTCCGAGTTCTGCAAAAATATCCAGACATATCCGGAATTTGCAGTAATTCATTCCAATGCGGTTCATCTGCATGGCTAATTTTTCAACAGAAATTTTGTTTTCCGTCACCGTCTTGTAAACGGTGATGCATTCCGTCCGGCTGGGAGCGATTGCCTGATAATAAGCCTTTGGAAGCGTTTCTTTCCGGCGGTACTTGTCATAAGTCTGCATGGCGGAAAGCAGTTTACTTTGATTCATGCCTGAAATACGGATGTCCTGCACATTCAGGCTGACACGCTTCCTTCCGTTCCATTCACTGACAGACAATTTCACCATCATATGGCAGTAATCACCGATATGCAGACCAAGGCTTTCCGGTGACGTGCGGAACATCAGGGCTTCACAGGAAATCCCATTGACGGATACCATCAGTTTGGTATGTGCCCCTTCTGAAAGTGGTCGGATTTCCTGAATCCTTGCATTTTCGACAAAGAACAGCGGTTCGGGGTTCTCCGCTCCGAAGGGTTCGAGCTGAGAGAGTGTTTCCGCTTCTTCCGGTTTCAGGCACTCCGCATCCAGTGAACAGACGGCTGAAATTTCGGGTACAGGCATATCAGGGAAATGATTTTTTGCATATTCTGCAATTCGTTCCTTGAATGCTGGAATATTTTCCGCCTTGACAGTGAATCCGCCGGCAGCCGGATGACCGCCGTATTTTTCCAGCAAGTCACCGCAAGCCTGCAAACACTCAAACACGGAAAATTCCCCGAAACTGCGAGCTGAACCGTGTCCCACTCCGTCATGAATGCTTATCATGAAACACGGTCTCCCGAAACGCTCCATCAGCCGAGCCGCCACAATTCCAATGACTCCGCCATGCCAGCCCTCACCGTCAAACACCATTACACGCTCATGAATCAAATCAGAATTCTGCTGAATCTGCATTTCGACAGATTTCACGATTTCATTTTCACAGTCTTTTCTCTGCGTGTTGATGCGGTCAATCTGTCCGGCGAGTTCCCTTGCCTTTTGGGGGGCTTCCTCAAGAAGCAGTTCCACCGCCAGTTTCGGTGATGCCATCCGTCCGGCGGCATTGATTCGGGGCGCAATCGAAAAAGCGACATTCGTTGAAGTCAAAGGCTTTCCTTTCATTCCGCTGACTTCCCGAAGGGCAAGCAGTCCCTGACGTTCGGTATTTTCCAGATAGTCAAGCCCCTCCTGCACTAAATAACGGTTCTCTCCTGTCAGTGCTACCACGTCCGCAATCGTGGCAACTGCTGCAAGGTCGCCGTATTGTTCCAATGCAAACCGCAAATCTCCGTCATTCATTGCCGCAACCAGCAACAATGCCAGCCCTGCCCCACAATACAGGCGGAACGGTGAAAAATTGTCTTTCCGGTGTGCGTCCACGACTGCCAACGCTTCCGGCAATTCTTCCCCTGCCTGATGATGGTCTGTCACTACCAGTTCAATCCCTAGCTCTTTCATGAGCTTTGCTTCCGAAATCGCCGAAATGCCGTTATCGACAGTGACAATCATCTGTACACCATCCTCATGCATTTCCTTGACAGCCTGCTCATTCAAGCCATAGCCCTCACTGCGTTCTGGTATCCGCCATGTAACATCTGCGCCCAACTGCTCCAAGAACGTGTACAGAATCACCGTAGAGGTCACACCATCACAGTCATAGTCGCCGTAAACGCAGATTCTCTTTCCGCTGTCAATCGCCTCGTTGATTGCCTTTACAGCCGGTTTCATGTCACAAATCAGAAAAGGGTCTGAAAGTTCTGTGCAACCCATTCTCTGCCCTGCCTGCTCGATGCTGATACAGCCCTCTGAAACAAGTACCTTGCAGGAAAGCCGTGACAAGTCACTCTTGCCCTGCAAGTCTGCCGTGAATTTTGAATCCGGTTGATGTATTACCCATTTTTTCATGAAACCTCCTGTCCTCCGGCGTTTTCTTCCGGATAATACTACAATTTTTACCATTTGACCGCTTTCTGTCACTACTTTCAAAATGTTATAACTTTTATTATAACATTTTTCTCCAATAATTGCAATAGAAAACCGAAAAATTTTTATTAAAATTTTTTTGAAAAAACTATTGACAAATCCTTTCAGATATGCTATAATATAAAAGCTGGTTCAAGGAGAAGACAGCACAGCCTTAATGGAGAGATGTCCGAGTGGTTTAAGGAGCTAGTCTTGAAAACTAGTGATACGGCGACGTACCGTGGGTTCGAATCCCACTCTCTCCGCCAATTTTATATTCTTATCATTCATCATATGCGGAAATACCCAAGTGGTGAAGGGGCTCCCCTGCTAAGGGAGTAGGTCGGGAAACCGGTGCGAGGGTTCAAATCCCTCTTTCCGCGCTGAGACGTCTTGAAATCTAAGATTTCAGGACGTTTTCTATTTTGCACGAAAATCAAAAATTGTGTCGTGTTTTGGAAAATTTTCTGCTATTACCCCATTAGTTACCCTACTAATTTTACTGTAAACTTTTATACATTAAAAAATGAAAAAATCCGGCAGAAATCAAACCTCTGCCGGATTTTTCATTGATATTCCGATAAAAATAACGTGGCTATTACCCCGTTTGATTTCGCATTGTTCAGTATTTGCCCTGCCCCCGGTCTCCATGAGGATGGACTTTAGAGATTTTCAATCCCCCCATGGGAAATGGTCAATCCAAGGCTGTGAGCGTGACAGCGTAGTTTTTGCCGTTGAGCGTAACTGTTCCGGACCCGATAGCAGTGACCGTATTAAAGTGAACTTCACTCAGGTC
>DGHF01000215.1 GCA_002392545.1 Ruminococcus sp. UBA3855 | reverse complement strand
TAGTGGTTGTAGTTGTGGTTGTGGTTGTAGTAGCCTGAGTGGTTGTCGCCTTGGTAGTGGTTGCAGGGGCTTGGGTAGTAGTTGTTGTTGCCTTTGTTGTGGTAGTGGTAGCCTTAGTAGTAGTGGTCGTTGTAGTGGTAGTGGTTGCAACAGTGGTAGTTTCTGTTGTGAGATTCCATCTCTGGCAACCGTTGTTAGTAACTTCCCACTGCTGAACATTTGCGCCGTTGTCCTTGCTTGCGCTTGCAACTTCTACGAGACAAGCATCCTTGGAAGCGTGGGTAATGATGCTGTAACTGCCGTCGAGATTTTTAGTGAAGCGGAACAACATCGCACTATCTTTGTTGGAATAGGTCACAATGTCAATATTTCCGCCGTTTGCACTGCCTTCAGCCTTGAGAACATAATTGGCATCCTGTACGGAACGGATATAATAGTAGTTGCCTGAACCGAATGCTTTCAGTGTCCATTTCTGGCAATCGAAGCCATTGGAAGCCCACTGCTGAACATTGGAATTATCAGCCATTGCACCATTAACAATGTCCATCACAAGACCGCTGTTCTGATTCTGGAAAGTATAGACATACTGTGTATCCATAGCCGTTCCGGGGTCTGTTACCTTTTCGAGAATCCAGTCTTGACAATTCACGCCATTGATTTCCCACTGCTGAACATTCGCACCGCTGGAAGTATCAGCGTTTGCAATCTCAACCGCAGAAGCTTCACCGGTAATTCTGGTACGGATTTTATAGGTATTATCGCCGTTATTGGTAATCATAAACTGCTGGTTTGTACCGCCGTTGTATTTGTAGAGGTCGATATTCGTACCATTAGCAGTTTTCTTGCCTGCAATGTCGAGTACATATGTACCGCCGTCACCAACACAGGAAGCAAGATAATAATAGCCGTCTCCTGCGCTGTAGAATTTCCAGATATTGTGAGTTTCTGAACCATCAGAACCCCACTGGTCAACATTGGCATTATTTTCAGCCTTTGCGCCTGCAACTTCCATATAAAGACCAGAATTAACATTCTTGATGCGATATGCCGCACCCTCTGCGAAATAAGTCGGTTCGTAGGTTGCCACAGGGTCACTGTTGGGGAGTTCTACATAACCTGCGGAGGGGAAGCCAGCCTTGTTGAGTGTGATGTAGTTATAGTTGGATGCGCTGGACTGTGCGCTGGAATAAGAACTACAGAAACTCTTTGCTTGGTCAGCACTTAACGTTGTGTAAGTGTAATTGTTCTTGGGTCTCCATGTGCTTTCAACAGAGTAGCTGGGGTTGTTGGTTGTGCCCTCACCACGGACAGTTCTGTTACAGCTGGAGAATTTCGAACCTGTCTCATAATATGCCCCCGGATAAGTAATCTGATTCCAGTCACAGATAACATTTCCGCCGTTTGCATAATAGCAGTTTTCAGCGTAAATATCACAGCCACTATGAACCGTATAAGCCATGCTGAAAGTATCTACATAGTTATTGAAAGAATGGTAATAGCCCCATCTCATCAGCCCCGGCCCTCTGGTCAGGGTCTTGTAAAATTTGTTTCCTGCCAGTGTCATACGAGGGTAGCCGTCATATTTTGCCTTGACAGTTGCGGTATCATCTGGATAGCCTAAGATAACGCCGTATTCATGCAGACCGAAAGAGCATTCGGAAACTGTGCAGTAGTCGGCATCGTAACAGCAAGCCAAGAATTTATCATAGTCGGGCTGACCGGAAGAAGCCTTGTTATAATCGGAATGTCCGACAAAGGTTACATGGTCTACCCAGAGATTCTGACCAGCTCCAAAGTAAACAATGATGTTATCATTGCCGTTGGAATTAGCATCATGTTGCATTTCCAGATTGCGGATGATGACATTATTTCCCTGACCGCTTCCCTGCTTTGTGCAGAGAGCGACATTATAAGTCACATGACTGTTATAACTACCAATGATAGTTTTATTGTCGGTGACATAGATTCTGCCATCAGGGTTATAATAGTGGCTCTGTCCGTCAACCTTGTAATTGCTTCCGCCGTCAATCTTTCCAGTAACTACGATAGTATAAGCACCGGAAGCCTCGGCATATTTCTTGAGGTCTGCAAAAGTAGATACTTCCACAGTCTGACCCAACAGACCGCCAATATCAGCAGCCTTTACTTTTCCCTGATTATCGTCTTTACAATAACCTGCGAAGCCCTGCAAACCTACGGAATTGATGAGCCATTTCTGACCGTTTGAGCCTGAATAAGTCGAAATTGTCAAAGTACCATTATTATTTGTCAATGCCATATTGGTATCCACATAATTGACAATTTTGTAATACAAGCCGTTTCCGAGGTGGTCGTTAGAAACTGCGGAAACATACCAATGCTGAGATTTCGCACTTTCAGAGCCATAAATAACAGCCTTTGTGCCATTGGATGTATTATATCCGGCTGGTGTCAATAACCTTCCTGACCCCTGATTGATAATCTTGTAGTAGCTTCCTTTGCTGTCTGTTCCGACATAGTCAAACCGCCAAGCCTCGCTTAGAGTTGTGCTGGCTGACATACTCAGAGCAGAATTATCAGCAGTTCCCGAAATGCTCAGATTCTTGCTGTTGTCATAAGCCGCCAGATGTACCAGCTGTGCAGGGTAATCGGTTGAGATTGCCTGCGCCGTCAGTGAATTCTGTGGCAGAAATAACAGCAACGTTGTGAGCATGAGTGCCACAGCCGTTAAAAAACTGATAATGCGGTGTGACAGTGCATGATTTGTCTGTTCCATGCAATTTTCCTCCTTTTCTTGGATGATTTTCGGATTCAATGAAAACCCTTTTCCCCTTTGAACTGAAAACGTTTTCCCCCGACAGCATCCCCCTTCCTGAAAGTGCTCATGTTCGGATTGCATACTACTTTTATTATAACAGATACACGAAATGGAAACAAGTGGGTAATTGAAATTTCAGCTTTTTGCAGTAAAATGGATATGTTTTCTTATGCAATTTGTACAAAGATTATTCATAATTAAAATACTCCTCAAACCTTACAGTCCGAGGGGCATTTACTTTACTTTTTATGCGGATGATGTTCGTCTTCTTCGTGATTGTCCTTGCCATGGGAAATTCCCCAGTCAATGGCGAACAAGGCAATCAGGGACACAACCGAAATCATCAGCATGACAATAACAGGAATATGCATGATTTTGTACCTCCGTTTTCAAATTTCGTATGAATTGAAACGGAGTACAGCCTTTTCGTCCATCCTGATTCTGGATGTACCGTATAATGTATTTCTGGGTATAAGTCACGGCTTTCCCCAAAAAACACATTCCCACACACAAGATACACACGGAAATGAAAAGAAAAATCTTTCCCCTGAAAAACGGATGAAAATTTTTAAGTCTGGTTAGACTTCTGGGGGAATTGTGCCGATATATCCGGTCAGTTCGTTGGGGAAGAAATTCTTCCGTGCAAATGAGTGTCACAAATCTGCCAAGTTCGGGATGTGGAATGCAAGACTCCTGCCCGAAATAATCAGGGGAATGCTTTTCATTTTCCTGCACCGGATTCACGAAAAACAATGCCGGCAAAAAGGAAACAGCCAGCCAGACAGCCAAAATTCTGCAAATCAAGCTTTTTTGTGGTTGCATATGCTGTTCCGTCCCCTTTCTGCAATATGATTCATGATACATCATGTTTATTATAGCATAACGGAATCAAAAAATCAATAGGGATGGTTTTTAATATTGAAAAGTTTTTAATTTAGCCTACAACCACATATTCTGATGAAACATACCCTGTCAGACCATTCCATGTGATGACGTACCAATTATTGACACTGCCATAAATTGTCACCTCTGAACCGTTCGGAATTCGTGCAATGACTTGCGCCTGAATACTGGGATAATTCCGCAAATTCAAATTGCTTCCGTCCGTGACGACAATTCCCCGAACCACTGCAACAGGCATCACAAACGGCAATCCAAAATAATCACATAATGATTCTACCAGATTCTGTGCAATGGAATTTAAGTTGTTTCGAATCCAGTCAGCATCTTGTTCATTGTCATGATAGCCCAATTCCGCCAAGACGGCAACAGCCCTCGTGCGGTTGACTTCACCCAATGTCGTGGTGGCTCTTGCGGTCACACGGTCAGGGAGCGGATAAATGGATTTGATGTTATTGGCGATAGTAACCGCCAGCCGTTCACTTGCCATGCTGTACGGAGAGTAATACACGTCGATACCTCTCAATTGTCCGCTGAGGGCTTCGGGTGAGGCATTGGAATGCAAGGCTAAATGCACATCATAATTATCAGCATTTGAATCAGCAATTGCGCCTGTGACATTTCTGTCAGGGTCATTCCGAACATAAGAGATACCGCTTGCCCTTAAATAAGGCTCCATCCTGTCAGCAAGCAGATTCATGTATTGTTCTTCTGTTCCTCCGCCTGTATAGGGGTTGAATTCTTGCGTAGACGGGCTTAAAAATACTTTCGGCATAGTCTGAAATGCTCCTTTCCAAAGTTAAGGTACAATATCAGTCTATGCCGGAAAGTATGATTTGTGAACAACGAACCAAATTTTATGCTTGTTCTTTTACCAGTGCATACATTTTCATATCTATTACTTTTAAATTATCTTGTTCTTTCTTATTGGAC
>DGHF01000180.1 GCA_002392545.1 Ruminococcus sp. UBA3855 | reverse complement strand
GAAGGTGCGCTTGGGTTCTTGTCGCTGTTGGTGAAACAGGGTGTTCCCTGTTCGTTGCGGTATGCCTCAGAAGGAACATGGAAATGTCTCATTCTGGAGAATGAAGATGCTGTGGAATCAGCGGCGGTAGAACTTGCAACAGCGGACTTCCGGAATGACGGAAACAGAATTGACCTTTCTGTCATGAGCGAACGTGCCGGAGCGTACCTTGTGTACTCCACACAGCCGGATGCAGTTCTTTCGGAACAGCTCAAACAGCTTCATGACAAAGGATATGTCGCCTGTGTCGTTACGGAACTGCCGGAAGAACAGATGGCGATACTTTCCACAACAGATGCCGTTTGGCGATTGGATGAAGATTTCGCCATGAATGCCGTTCAGAAATGAGGTGCTTTTTGATGTGGAAAAAATTAAAAACATGGACTGAACACCCGATTGCACAATTTTTGAAAAAGGTATGTGGTGACCCTGTACAGATGTATGCCGTCTTTTTAATGACGACTATCATGTATTATTACCATGACCGTTTTGCATGGCTTTATACAATTGTTACGATTTTTGTGGCATTCATTCTCATGAAATTCTATGATTTTGTGGCGAAAAAAGGGGTATTAGGTGCGCTTTCATACATTGTGTACTTTTTTGCAGGGATGTATGGAGTGTTCATGATTACAAATCTTGGTCAGCAGTCCTACCCGATTTCTTTCGGAGTATGGTTTTTGACACCGCAAAGCGTTGTTGATTTCTCCATGTACTATACATTATCCATCTATTTGTTAATGACAGGATTTCTGACGAGTGCGGTTTATTACTTTGCAAAAGTCCGTTACCGAATGACAATGCAATTTTTAATTATGCTCATTCCTTTGAGCCTGTACGGCAAAGAAGGAATTCACATGCCGGCTTTACTGGTTATCCTGTTATTGAGCAGTTATTTCCTGTTAATGATTTATTGCCGGCAATTAAGGGATAATGAGCATCTGAAAAATCTCCCCAGCTTTCAGAGCGGTGCATCCATTGCTGTCTATGTGATGGCATTCAGCATTATTTCCGCAATCATTCCAAAACCATCCATTCAGGCTGACCGTGAATTTATCGAAAATGCAATGTCTTACAGTACATGGTCTGATGTCCTTATGAATGCTATCAGCATGTTCACAGAATCCACAGATAACAGCGTTGGTTCTTCCAACAATGCAAGAACGCTTTTTTCTGCGAATGCCAGTGAATCTTTAAGACTGCGTACACAGACTTACAGCTATTATTATGATGATGACAGCTGGAATGCTTCTGACTATGACCGCCCGACTCTGGAATATGAAGCCCCCTTGACTTACAAGCCACAGGAATTGTTGCAGACGATTGTCAATGCGGCAACCGCTGACCCTGATTTTGCTGAAAAATATGGTCTTTCTGAATTTGCAGGGACAACCTTACCAGAACAGCCGGAATATCAGTTTTTCATTTATTCGTGGTATCAAATAAGGGTTTTGCCAATCCCGACAAGGACAAAAGAACTAACAAGCAAAATTTCCGATTCCTATGGAACAACAAACACCACTATCAATGCGCAGATGTCTCCGACAAAGGCAATCTATCCAAATGCCTACTATGGAATGGATATGACCTATTATCCGGATACTTATGCAAGATATAGTGCCGTTTTGCCCATCTTGAAAAATCTGGAGCATGATACCTATTATGAGCTTTTGCATGATGCACAGCAGGTTCTACAGGATGACGAAAACGCTGTTGCATTATTGCAGGAGGTTCAAAGAGAAGTTGTCGATGCGGACATGCTTCTGAACCAGACCAACGAAAATGATTTTCAGTCAGAAGTTGTCGATACCCTTGCACAGGAAATTACAGACGGATTGCATTCTGATATGGAAAAAGCCCTCGCCATTGAAAGATATTTCACAGATATGGGATATATTTATGATTCCAGTTTTCAGAAAGAGCAGGGAGATAATGTTGAAACTTTCCTGACCACTTCTCATACTGGTGTATGTTATGAATACGCCACCGCCATGACATTGCTTTGCAGAAGTGCCGGACTCCCGACACGCTATGTACAAGGCTATAATATGGGCGAACAATATAACTCCAGCACACGGAGTTATTATAACCGTGACAACTATCGGGAAACCAATTTTGTCATTAAGGCAAGAGATGCACACGCATTTCCCGAAGTTTATATATCCGGCTATGGATGGCTGAGCTTTGAGCCGACTGTAGCAGGAATTGAAGCCAATGCCACAGCAGAAAATAAAATTATCCAGTTATGGGGCTATGTGTTCCTTGGAATCGCTGTGATAATTTTCATTATCTGGCTTGCACTTCCGGAAATTCGGGAACGGATTTTCAGAAGAAGAATCAAAACTATGTCAGCACAGGAATGTGCATCTTCTGTGTTCAAACGTATGCGCTGGCAGTTGAAACTGCAGGACAGTACCACCGTGACAGAATTACAGGAGAAATCTGCTCCGTTTTTCACAGAAGAAAATTTCTTCTCTGTGATGGATGTACTGTTGTATGAACCTGCACCACAAGCAGGTAATACAGTAGAAAGCCTCGCCCTCGCCTACATCCGTTGGCAGGATGGGAGAAAAACATTCGAAAAAGAACAGCGCAGACAACGAAAGGAGAAATTGAATACCCATGTCACACAAACAACATAAGGCTCTCTTAACTGGCGGAATTATTGCGGCAGTCCTTGCCTTTTCCGCATTGGGCGGAAGCCTGAGTCAAGCAGCAATTCAGGACGAATACCAGAGCTGGAAACAGTACGGAAGCGAATGGAGCACCCTTTACCTCGGTTCAAGCGGTGAAACTGTTGCAAGGAGCGGATGTGCAGTAACTTCAGCAGCAATACTCATGGTGAAAAGCGGCTCTGTGACAGATGAAGACTTTACCCCTGGCACACTCGTTAATTACATGAATCAGAACGGTGGTTTTTCTTCCGGCGGCGGAATTAACTGGGACAAGCTTTCCGGTTATGCGCCCAGTTTCGTCTATCAGGGCAGAAGCCAGCTCGTTGGCACACAAAGCCAGAAAGCCGAAAGAATCAAAGCTCTTCTGGACGAAGGATATTATGTCATTGCTGTTGTCAAGAATGGCGGTCATTTCGTAGCGGTGGATTCCGTCAACGGCGACCAGATTACCATGAATGACCCCGGAAGCCGTTCGACTTCCCTCTTTGAAAAATATCCTGCATCCGGTCTGGTTTCCATTCGTATTTTCACAGGCGGAAATTCACAGATTGTGGAACTGACTCCTCCCCCTGCTCCCGATGTGATTGAAACAACGGCAGTTTCTGAAACAACTGTCATTGAGACCACGACTACTTTCACACTGGAAACAGAAGCCCCTGAGGAAACAACAGAATTTGTGGAAATAACAGAATTCTCTGAAACGGCAGAAACTACCACGGCGGAAACCGTTGAGGAAACATCCACTCTCCCCGAAACGACTACCGAGGAAACAACCACTTCCACTGAAACTACTACAACCGAAGAAACCACTACCACAACCACTGAAGCTACCACCACAACAGAAACTACCACAACTACCGCAGTGACTACCACCACCGAAGCCCCCAGAACTATTTATATTTCTACTCAGACAGAAGCCATTCCGTCACAGGCACAGGCTGGTCTGTTTGAAGTCAATGACAAACATTTGTATATGCATGTCAAAGTATACACTACAGAGGATATTTACCTGAGAGCAAAACCAAATAGTGATTCTGAAATTTTCTCCATTGTCCCAAAGGGTACATATGTAGATGTTGTCGAAATTGACAATGATTTCAAGTGGGGCAGAATTGCCTATGATGGAAATGAAGGCTGGATTTCTCTGGAATATGCTGGTCTTTGATAAGATGTGATAAAGGCGGAAAGGGACATTTTATGCCCCTTTCTGTCATGTGACATCCTCCCCCGCCTAAAAGGCGGGGGCTTTCTTACTAATCTTTGATAAAATGGAAAGGAGTTTTTACATGATTATTTTACCTGCAATCGATATTAAAGACGGAAACTGCGTCCGTTTGGTGCGTGGCGACTATGGCACGGCGCACAAAGTCGCAGAAGATTATATGAAAACCGCTCAGAGTTTTGTTCAGGCTGGTGCGGAATGGATTCACATGGTTGACCTTGACGGCGCAAAGGATGCGAAGCCTGTCAACACAGACATTTTCCTTGATGTTGCCAAAAATACTCCTCTGAAAGTCGAAGTCGGTGGCGGTATCCGTACCATGGATACCATGGAGATGTATCTTTCCGGCGGTGTATCAAGAGTGATTCTGGGGTCTGTTGCCCTGAAAAATCCGAACTTAGTCGAAACGGCTGTCAAGGAATACGGTGAGCAAATCGCTGTCGGAATTGATGCGAAAAACGGCTTTGTAGCCGTAGAGGGCTGGCTGGATTCTTCCACAGTCGATTATATCAGCCTTGCCAAAGAAATGGTGAAAATGGGTGTCAAGACCATCATTTTCACGGACATTTCCAAAGACGGCACTTTGTCTGGTGTCAATCAGGAACAGTTGAAAGCCCTGCATGATGCTGTTGACTGTCAGATTGTGGCAAGTGGCGGAGTACACACCATGGCGGACATTATCGCCTGCAATGAAATGGGCTTATATGGCACGATTGCCGGAAAATCCATTTATCAGGGCACTTTGAACCTTGCCGAGGCTATTACCTATACAAAGGAGAATTAAATATGCTTGCGAAAAGAATTATTCCCTGTTTAGATGTCCGTGACGGACGAGTTGTGAAGGGTGTCAATTTTGAGGGGATTAAGGAAGTCGGCGACCCTGTGGAATTTGCAGACCAGTACAGCAGACAAGGCGCAGACGAAATTGTATTTTATGACATTACAGCATCCCATGAAGGACGTGGGGTTATGCTGGACGTAGTCAGAGAGACTGCCAAAAGAGTTTTCGTGCCCCTGACAGTCGGGGGCGGTATCAAGACCGTTGACGACATACGGGAAACATTGAGAGCTGGTGCGGACAAAGTTTCTGTCAATTCACAGGCTGTCAAGAATCCGCAGTTAATTAAAGACGGTGCGGACATTTTCGGAAGTCAGTGTATTTGTGTGGGTATCGACGCCAAGAAAACCCCTGCCGGAAACTGGACAGTTTACATCAACGGCGGACGTATCGACATGAAAATTGACTTGCTTGATTGGGTGAAACAGATTGAAGAATTGGGGGCTGGTGAAATCTGCCTGAATTCCATTGATACCGACGGCGTGAAAGGCGGTTTTGATTTGCCTATGCTGAAAGCTGTCGTGGGTGCAGTCAATATTCCGGTTATCGCAAGCGGAGGGGCTGGAAAACTCGGTGACTTTGCAGAGGCTTTCCAGAAAACAGACTGTTCCGCAGCGTTGGCGGCTTCTCTGTTCCATTTTAAGGAACTGACCGTTCAGCAAGTCAAGGACGACTGCAAACAAAAAGGAATTATTGTCAGATGATAAGTGCCACTTATTCTGATAATGAAATGGAAATTGTCAGAAATGGAACTGATTCCATCCGGAACGCTTTCAAAACCAGCGATGAACAGGGAAAATTGAATTTGTTATTCTGTCTCGACAGATACCTTGACCCATGGTTTGGATACAATCTGCCTTATGCAGATGATATTTTCCGCTTGCTGGAATGGGTTGTCATTTCGGATAACAGCTTTGAAGTTGCTGAGGATGCTATGGATTTAATCATGCAATATGGAACAATCCCCTGCAAAATTCTCGAAACACATTTCGACAAAATCCCCGAACAATTGCAGAATGATGCCCGAATCTGCATCAATGAAGGAAAAGGAGTGTATTACATGGAAGATACTATGAAAGATTTAGACAAATATTTCGTGAAAAGTGAACTCATTCCGGCAATCGCTGTGGACGTTCACACCAAAAAGGTTCTCATGCTGGCTTACATGAATAAAGAAAGCCTGCAAAAAACGCTTGAAACCGGTTATACTTGGTACTGGTCTCGTTCTCGTCAGGAACTTTGGAACAAGGGCGCAACCAGCGGACACTTACAGAAAGTCATTTCGATTTTCTCTGATTGTGATGATGATACCTTGATTCTGAATGTGGAACAGACAGGAAACGCTTGTCACACCGGACATTATTCCTGCTTTTTCAAGCAGATTTACGGAAAGCCGGAAGTTATCGAATAAAAAACAAGGGGACTGTTGCATATTACCGTGCAACAGTCCCCTTTTGATTTTGAATTTGTTTAATCGACAGCTTCATTTTCTGACGGTAAACCCAGATGATTGATTTTGTCGTAAATATCCTGCATTCTCATATCTGTATCAGAGATAGTATCTGCAATTTCCTTGAGTTCGGTCTTGAGTTCGGGGGGGACAACAGCATCTGTTTTGTAATGCAGTTGATGTTCCAACGCTGCCCAGAAATCCATGGCAATGGTACGAATCTGAATTTCCACCGGAATTTCATGACGGGAAGCCGCAAGATAGACAGGTATCATCACAATCACGTGCAAACTCCTGTAACCGGAAGGTTTCGGGTTTCTGATGTAGTCTTTAATCTTGACAATCTTGTAATCGTCACGCATACTAAGCAATTCCAGAATTGCATAAATATCATCAATATAATAGCAGATGACACGCACACCGGCAATATCCATTAAATTCGCCTGTGCAGATTTTGCGGAAGGTGTCAGCCCTTTGCGCTGTAATTTTTCAAGAATGCTTTGCGGAGACTTGACACGGCTTTCAATGCTGTGAATGGGATTACGCTTGAATTTAATGCTGAATTCGCTGTCATAAATATTCAGCTGAGTTTTGACAGTTTCCACGGCGGATTCATACAAATGTGTCAGTTCGATAAATTCGTAAAAAACCTGTGCAATTCTATCACGTTCTTCCGCTTGGGGCTTGACGACGGTATCAAGAAAGAAATTTTCTGATTCCATAAGAAATATACCTCCTTGCTTTATGGATTTATGCTATTATAGCACAAATTAAACCAATTTGCAAGGGATTTTCAGGGAATTTCACAAAGATTTCACCGAACTTTTCCGGTAATGCAGATAAATCCCCATAAATACAATTAAAATGCACAAAATCGTTACCCCTGTGTCTGCAAACGCAGAAACCCACATATTCGCATACCCCATGAAACCACTTATCATCACGGCAATTTTCACCGCCAATGCAAACACCACACAAATCACTGCAACAGTATTCACACGCTTTGCAATTTCCAGAGCCTGCAAAATTGCCATGGGGTCAGAGTTCAATAATACCACGTCAGAGGCTTCTATTGCGGTATCTGTACCGCTTCCCATGGATGCACCGACATCTGCACCCGACAAAACAGGCGCATCGTTGATACCATCCCCGACAAACAGGACAGCTCCTTTTTCCTTGCGAACCTGTTCCATGTGAACGGGCTTTTCTGTGGGGAGCAATCCAGCATGAACTTCCTTGACTTGGAGCTGTTCAGAAATAGATTTTGTATGAGCGTGACTGTCTCCGGTCAGCATGACAGTATGAACCTGCATTTTGTTCAATGCCTGAACGGTTTCAATCGAATGCTCTTTCAGGGTGTCAGACAATTTCACACAGCCCATATATTGACCGTCAACAGCAGTATAAACACAGGTCATATCTGTTTCAGGGACAGTCAAGCCGTTTTCTTTCATAAGGGTTTCGTTGCCACATAAAACCTTATGACCATTGACAACGCCCTGAATACCTTTTCCGGCGATTTCCTGCACATCCTGCACAGGAGGGATTGACATATTCTGTTCTTTGGCATAAGCAAGAATACTCTTTGCAATGGGATGACTGGAAACACTTTCACAAGATGCAGTATATTGTAACAATGTTTCTTGATTGCCTTCTGTTTCCAATTCCGTGACGGAAAATGTACCCTTTGTGAGTGTTCCGGTTTTATCCATGACAACGGCTTTCACCTTTGCAAGGGCTTCCAGTGACTGACCATCCTTGAATAAAATTCCTTTTGCTGAACCTGCACCAATTCCCGAAAAATACGCCAGCGGTACACTCAATACCAATGCACAGGGGCAGCTTATCATTAAGAAATTCAATGCCGTATAAATCCAGTGTCCCCAATTTCCTGTTACCAGTGACGGAATAATTGCTGTCAATACGGCAATCACAACAACAATGGGAGTGTATACTCTTGCAAAACGTGTAATGAATCTGTCAATTTTGGGCTTCCCTGCGGATGCATTTTCCACGCTGTCTAAAATGCGCTGTACCATGGAATCATTCACGGATGCAGTCGCTTCTAATTCTAATACTCCATCCAGATTGACACAGCCTGACATTACCTCACTGCCTTCCTTGACAGCCACCGGAATGGGCTCACCAGTCACAGCAGAGGTATCCACTGAACTTTCTCCCTTCATAACAATTCCGTCAAGCGGAATCCTGTCACCAGCACGGACAAGAATTCTGTCAAAGGGTTCAGCATATTCTGCTGGAATCGTGTAAGTTTTCCCCTCAAAAAGGAGCTGAACCGTTTCAGGGCGCATATCAATGGCATTCATGACGGATTTCCGGCTTCTCTCCACGGCAATATGTTCAAACATTTCCCCCAGACGGAAAAACAGCATCACTCCTCCGGCTTCTTCACAGCTCCCTACACAGATTGCTCCAATGGTTGCAATGGTCATCAAGAAATTTTCATCAAAAATATTCCCCTTTCCAATGCTCTTTACAGAATCCGTCAAAACTTCCCATCCCATCAGCAAATAGGCAACAATCAGGAAAATATTAGGAATCATTTGATTTTCAAGTACCCAATGCAATACCATCCCAATCCCGAACAATACCGCACCCACAATCAACAATATCATTTCTGTGTTGTCATGTTCTTCAGGGGTTTCAGTGGTTTTAGACTGGAAAAACTGCGGGTTTTCGAGAAGTTCAGCAAGCTGTAATTTCCGTTCGTGAACATGAGAGGGATAAGGTGCTTTATCAAGGTGCGCTGTTGCCTGTTCGGAGATGATAACTCCATCTTCTACAGAATCCGCCACACCCTGAATTTTTTCAAGCAAGCCCTCTAATTTTTCAGCAGTGATGTGCAGTTGTTTCGTAGGATAGGAAAGACTTGCTTCCTGAATTCCCTCTAATTTCTGGATAGCTGATTCAATCTTTAAGGCGCAGTTCGGGCAATCCAGATTTTCAACAATATACACGGCTTTCATAAAGCCACACCCCTTTCAGGCAAATGTAAAATGATTCTCATATTTATATTTGAACATTTGAATAATCGTTCAAATGTTTATCTGAATTCATTATAACATATTCTCATGGATTTGTCAATAGTAATCTGAAAAAATATTTTGCTTTTGCAGATTTCACAAAATTGCTTGCAATTCTGTCAAAAATATGATATAATGAAAACATATCATTTTCAGAAATGGAGCGTGTAAAATTATGGCTTATGTAATCGGTGTTGACCTTGGGACAAGCGGAACGAAAACTGTTTTATTCAA
>DGHF01000171.1 GCA_002392545.1 Ruminococcus sp. UBA3855 | reverse complement strand
CGCCGAACAGCTTTGTATCTTTCCCGAAGTTGCTTTCAATTGACCAGTCAGGAGCATTTTCAGTATCATAGACGGACAGATTCTGAATCAGAGTGCCGTTCAGAATTTTTTCTTCCGGCTTGACAAATACAAGATAGTTTGTATTATTGCCGTTTCCGCCATTCCTGCCGAGCGTGATTGTCTCGCCGGATTTGAAATTCTGTTTATACAGAATGAAATTCAGGTCATTTTCAGCAGTCAGCGTATATTCTGTTTTTTCCCAGTGATTCAGCCATTCCGGCAGAACGGGAACAACTCTGACATCCACCGCCGTATAGACAGTTACATCTGCGCCGGCAGTGAACGAAGCCAAATCCTTTTCATACATTTTGGAATCGCAGGCAGTGCGGATATATTCTGTTCCGGCAAGACGGGCAGGAACATCCACTGCTTTTATATTGCGGTCGCCGAAAATCTGAGAACCACTGATAAAATCTTCTTCGATTGACCAGTCTGCACTGTTTTCCGCATCGCTGACTAGCAGATTCCTGATAAGTGTGCCGTTCAGCGGAGTCATAACGGGCGAACCCTCTCCGAAATCGCCGTCTATTCTGAAATTATCGAGATACAGGGAACTTGGCAGGGCAGAATTGGCTTTCAGTTCGATAGTATTTTCACCGGCTTTCAGGCTGATAGTTTCCGTAATTGTTTTCCAGTCGCTGTAATTTGCGCCTTTCGGGAGGGAAAGCGTCTTGACTTTTGAGCCGTTCACATAGAGGTCAACGCTGTTGATATCAGAAACGGCAGAATAGCGGAGTATCCACTTGAAACTGCCTGCTTTGGACGTTCTGACGGTATCCTTGACGGCAGCCGTTTCTTTTGTACCGAACTTGACAAAGCCCATGCCCCAGTATTTGCTGATACCGCTTTTACAGCCGTTTGTGATGTTTTCTTCTATGTTTTTCATATCGAAGTTTTCGCCTTCATACTGACGGATTCCGGTATAGAATGCCGGAAATGCGGGCGCAGTCGGGTTAGATTCCGGATAAACAGTCGAACGTCCTGTTTCATTGCCGGAACATTTGACAGAAATATCAACAGGACCGTTATGATTGACTGTCAGAATATAAGTTCCGTTCTCCCAGCTTTCTGTAATCACGCTCTTTGTTTGGCTGATTCCTCTGTCTTTGGCCGTGAAAGTGGGCTTGGAAGATGCGCCCTCAATCTTGATGGTTTCTGTTTTGAGTTTGGAAACGTTATCTTCATCATAGTTGTTCATATAAATATCAATATGGTCAGCAAATTCCTTGATAACGGCTGTTCCGTAGAGCTGATGCTTAATATCGAATGTCTTGCAGGTGTTGTATTTCAGCGTGAACATACCGCCTGTCACACCGCCTGTCTTGTTTGGATTGTAAGTAATCCATGTATTTTGATTTCTGCCGACATAGCAGTTAGAAACAGCTTCATTCGGGTAGAGCTTGTTGAATTCCGCCTGTTTTGCCGAAATACTGCTCCAGCGTGAGGCAATCTGAGACTGTTTAATCTGTACCGGAATAGATTTTGCCATATTATCGGCGAATCCGTAGATAGTAGGAATGGTCTGATAGCGTCCTGTCGATTTGAAAGGATTATGATTGTCTTTCAGATTTCCGTCATTTGCTGCCCGATACAGCCCCTCAAACAATGTGGGATAAGTACAGTATTTATCATCATTGCTTCCGGAATTCACATCCTGAATGATAACAAGCTTTGTACGGTCAATGACTTCCTGTCTTGTGGGAATCCGGATAAAGCCCTCATTGAATTTTCGGTACAGGTCGAGGAAATCATTCTGAAACTGGTCGAAAAATGTCCATTGTCTGACTTTATAGCCCTCGCTGTCGGTGGCATCCCATAAGCCTTTTACGCAGTCTGCCCAGACAAGTTCAGGACCGTCTACAACGGTCATACCGTTCTGAATCATACGTTCTGTTAAAATTGGAAGGGCGGTAGAAAGACGATACTGTTCCTTTGTCGCCTCGCCTGACCATGGATAGTCAGACCAGCCGGTATCATCCCAGCGAACGCCATAATTTCCACAGTAGCCTGAAATATAAGCTCCGTAGACTTCACTTTCTACATCAGCGATGTAGCCTGTCTGCGTATATTTTTCTTCCAAGATAAAATTTTCACTGTATTCACGGCAAGCCTTTTCCCAGTTGGCATTTGTTTTCAGCATTGCCACCGGATTGAGCGCACTGCCCCATTGATTTTCACACCAGCTAACATCAAGATAACCGCCGTACTTGTTGCAGAGCTTCAGGAGTGCGGAAAAATGGTCATATCTCTGCTGATATGTGACAGGAAAATCCGGAGAAGCAAAGCCCCAGAACTGCTCACAATAGTTATAACCTATAAAATTAGGATATTCCTTGAAAAATTCCCCGAAAATCGTATTATCCAAATCATCAGTCGCTTTATAGTCCGGAAAATGGCATTGTCCTCCGCTGGCCGGCTGAATCATTGTCCAGACACCCTTATCCGCACAAGCTTTCATCCATGAACGGGCGCACTCAATGCCGTCCTGCACCATGAGCCACTTGTGTTCTGTACTGCTCCAGTTGATAGAAAGCGAAATATTGAATACAACATAAGGCAGAACATCTTCTGGTACAAGCTCGATAATCTTTTCAGGGTCAGCATAGTTCCAAGAATCAATATGAACAATCCACATAGGATGCTCATTATCTACGACACGGCGAAAATTGGAAACCGCCTGCGCCCGAATCGGTTCGGCAGTCAGTCCGCCGAACGTCATCTCTGATATTCCGCTGTTCTGAAACGGTATCTTCTGTATGGGAGCTGACAGCATTCCGAATGTTAAAACCCCTGATGTGACTGCTCCGATTAATTTTTTTAGTTTCATTGCAATTCCTCCCAGTGATATTTTACAAAACAATACTTTATGTTATTTATATTATATCAGACAGCCATAAAAAACACAATACAGAAAATGATTTTTTAGTGGATAAAATGAATCAAATTTCAAACTCTTTGACTTTCGATAGAAAGCTGAATTTAAAAATCTGTTTAGTATCTTTTGAGAACAATGCGAATAAAAGCAAGAGAAAACATCTGAAAAGAATTTTGCAAAAGTCTTTCACAATTTTTTCAGAGTCTGCGACATTTATCAATCCAAGCAAAAGAACGTTCTACAATCCATCGTTTGGGAAGGACAACAAAAGTATGTAGTTGATTGCGCTTTACCACTTCTACCTGAGCTCCTGAAATTTCTTGTATCTTATCAGCAAAATTTTTACCTGTATAAGCACCATCGACAAGAACCTTTTGAATTTGAGAAAGATTTTCTGTATGCTCACAGTAATATTCTACCATATCAATTGCACCTTTTCTGTCGGTATAGTCAGCTGTGGTTACCATAATTGCGTGGGGCAGTCCAA
>DGHF01000189.1 GCA_002392545.1 Ruminococcus sp. UBA3855 | reverse complement strand
GGAATATCTGAAACTTTCCCGTCGTCTGCATACAATCGCAGATAATGCTTTTAACGGCTGCAAAACAAGAGGCATGATTTATTATTCCGGTACAGAAGAACAGTGGAATCAGATTGAAATGGGAAAAAGCAATCTCTTTATCCGGATTTCTGAATTCAAGTATGGCGTTTCCGGAGATGCGGATGATGACGGCAGTCTTGGCGTAGCAGATGTAATTGCTCTCCAGAAATGGCTTCATGCCCGCCCTAATGCAAGTATCAATTCTGATTTGGCTGACCTTGATGAAAACGGCATTATCAATATTTTTGATTTGTGCCTTCTCAAAAGAAAAGTGCTGAACAAATAACTAAAAATACAGTTTATTTATGAAAAAGGAGAAATTATCATGAAAAAAAGAATCGTATTTGTTATGCTGATCACCCTGCTTCTTTGCGGATGCGGAAAACAGGGAGAAGAAAGTAATATTCCTGCATCAGCACCGGCTGCATCTGCTGAAACTGAGGGAAATTCTCTCGCCGAAGAAACTGCGGCAGAAACAGAAACGGTATCTGCTGAAAGCGAATCAGAAACCGCACCTTCTGAAACAGAAGCAAATACTGAAGAAGCAACAACTGCACAGGTAGCAACGACCGCACAGGCTGCAACAACTGCACAGGCAGCAACGACCGCACAGGCAGCAACGACTGTACAGGCAGCAACGACCGCTCAGGCAGCAACGACTGTACAGGCAGCAACGACCGCACAGGAAGCAACAACTGTACAGGAAGCAACAACTGTACAGATAACAACGACTGAACAAACACCAACTGATGTTCAGGCTGCTGACGAAAACAGTGACGCTCACAGCGATTTTCAGAATCCTATTATGAATTTTATCGGATACTATCAAAGTGGCAGGGCAACTATGTTTGTGGAAAGTTCCAAAGATAATACCGCAAAAATTAAAATTTCATGGGGCAATAGTGCAGATAGTGCTACTGTATGGACAATGTCAGGCGAATGTGTGACAGATGATGACAGCGTTACTGTTTTCTATCATGATTCTGTCTGCAAGAACATGGAATATAATTCTGATGGTACTGTCAAATCAGAAACAACAGGATATACCGATGGTTCTGGTTCAATTACATTCAGAGGAAATACAGCAAAGTGGAACGATGATATCGAAAATGTTGGTGATACTATGGTATTTGATTATATGATACAATAAACAGAAAGTAAGAATAATCTGAAAAACATATTTTAGAAAGATGAGAGGGGAAACTCCATGTTTACATGGAATTTTCAGTACATTTCAAAGGCAAGACTGGCAGAATCGTTTCATCAGCTGATGCTGGATTCTAAAAAAGGGGATATTCTGATTCGTATTCACACAGCCATCCATCTGGAAGATGAAAATGGCATTATCAATATTTTTAACTTGTGTCTTCTCAAAAGGAAACTCCTGAATCGTGAAAAATAATATGAAGTATGAAATAACTTATGTTGATAGCTTTACTGGTATAAGTCTTCATAGACTATGGTTTACGAATAATCGATTTTTATGTAAAAAATCTTAACTCGCTCAAAAGTTAGGGGGTGCATAAACAAACGAAAGCCATACCTATCGTTTGTGAGTGTAATTTTCATATATTACACTTTTCGATTCTCAATCACTCCTTAACGACAAAATAGTAACGCATCGAAAGAGTAATTTCTCAAAAAGCCTGAAAATAGGGTTATTTCAGAGATTACCCTTTCGTTTGTTTATATTCAATACGCAGTGAAAATATCCATTTTCACCACGACTTTGATACAATGTGAATTTTGAAGTCACGAGGAAGGTGCAGGGGGATGCAGGGGGGTGCATAAAAAAACGATAGCTTTTTACACCGAAAAACAGACAAAAAAAGAACTCTGCCAAAAACAGCAGAGTTCTGAAAAAATAGCCCTGAAAAATTGTATTCAATTGGTACACATTCCGTCTCTGAACTTTACTCTGATGTCGTCTTTGGTACAAATCGTCATGGACTCCAAAAGAATGCCCCATAATGTTTCATCAAATTCCGTCAGCGGATTCATTTTTGAAACGCTGTCGATAAAAGTCTGCATCATCTGCATACGCTGGCTTTTTTCTTCAATCTGCTGTTCCAGTTCTTCATACCTTGCTTTTGCTGTGTCGTAACGTTCTGAAAGACTGTCATATTTTTTCCGGTATTCCGTCTGGTCGAGGGCAACCCGTGCATTTTCCATGATGAGACTTTCCACCATTCCGGCAAGCAGAACCGTTTCTTCCTTCATGCGGTCACGCTCCTGTTCCAGTGCTGTACAGTCGGATACTATTTTCATGCCCTCTTTCAGATTGCGGATTATCTCATCACGGTTTTTAAGCAGACCATTGACCGACTGAATAAAAAACGATTTGATTTCTTCTGCCGTCAGATGTGGAGTAGTACAGCGGCTCTGATTTTTATACTTGTGACCACACTGGTAAATAATCCTTTTGTATCGGTCAGTGGAGTGCCAGACTTTCGGACTGTAGAAACATCCGCATTCTCCGCATATCAGCTTTGCTGACAGAATATCCACACCGCTGTAACGGCTGCCGCTTTTGCTGCGTCTTTCGATTTCCTGCTGAACTGCATCGAATACTTCCGGTGAAACAATTGCTTCAT
>DGHF01000108.1 GCA_002392545.1 Ruminococcus sp. UBA3855 | reverse complement strand
TGAACTCATCCCCGAGGTCATCAAGTCTGCGGCTTTTGCGATTCCCTCAGGACTTGCTGTTCTGATTTCATCCAGTTTTGCATTGATTTCATCAACAACAGTATTGACATCTTTCTGCATTCCTGTTGTTTCGTCGTAGACAGTGACCCCCAATTCTTCGAAAGCTTCTTTTGCTTGGTCGGTAGGGGTGTAAAGGTCTTTCATCAATTGGCTCAAATGAGTAGCCGCTTCCGAACCAACGATTCCTTGTTCCGCCAATCGCAATAAAGCGACTTCCGTCGCCTGTGCAGTTTGATTATAACCGTTTGCCGTTGCTGCCACACCAGAGAACGCTTCACCCAATTGATTGACATCAGTTGCCGCCATAGTAGCACCTTGGGCGATAATGTCCGCAAAATAGGCGGATTGTGCTTCTGCATCACCCAATTTTTCAGCTTCTTTGGTAAAGCCTTTCATTGAGCCAGTGACATATTTCATAGCTTGGTCAAGCTGTAAATGCCCAGCAGATGCGAGATTTAAACCGTTTTCAATCATCAAAACGGCATCTTCCGCACCGTAGCCAGCCATAGCAATGGTATTCAGACCTTCAGCGGCTTGTGTTGCAGAAAAGGCGGTTTTTCGCCCCATTTCTTCCGCTTTTTGGGAAAGCTTTTCCATTGTTTCAGATGCACCATTGACATTATTAGCAACATCTGCAATAGAAAAGCCCAATGTTGCTTGAATTTGAGACATCCCAGCCTCAAAACTTTTACCACTTTCAATTGCCTTTGCACCAAGAGCAGAAATTCCGGCAGTTGCCGCACCAATCGCCGCAGTAACCGCACCCATGCCCATTTTGGCGATACTTCCGATACTATCCAGCCCCAATTTAAAACCAGTTTTATCAATGGCAGTATCAAATTTTAATGTACCATCAAAAGCCATACAAATCCCTCCTCATTCCAGATTTGCACGGCTCACAGGCTCAATGTGCAAGTATTCCGTCTTTGATTTTCAATTCAAATTCCTGACCGCATCCCCTTGTACATTTGAGAAAGACACCGCTGGAATTTGCCGTATTATCGTATAAAATTGTTTTGGCTCCACAGTGTGGACAATAATACCAATGCCGTTCAATGGGTGGCATTGGTACTGATTTTTTTACAAATTCCATAGCATATCACCTAATTGATATTCTTCCTCTTCTTCGGTCAGATAGGGAATTGCAATTTCCCTCTGAATTTTCGCAATCCGTTTCCGTTCGGATTTGTCCTTGATTTTCGACAAATCTGTTGCACGATAGGCAATCCGTTTCTGACAATTGCTGTCATCTGGCAGGGCATTGAATAAACTCCGAAACTCCCACCAATGCAGATATTTGACTGTCAACAAATTGATATTGTAATATCGTCGAAAATCACCAAGCACGAATTTCGCATCAATGCACCAATCGAACAAAGGCGGTTTTCTGATAACAGGAGTTTCGTTTTCGTCAACCTCCGATTTGACTGGATGCAATTCTAAATCATCCGCACGATAAAATGAAAAAAGTGCATCAATCTGCGGTTTTTGCATAGATTTTGGCGGATTGAGAAACCATTGCATCATGAGAAAAACTTTCTCCTGTTCGTCAATTTCCCTACTGGAAACCATGTCCGCAAATCGAATCCACTCCCGAAAATCTGTTACAATTGGGTATTCTTTTCCGTCCACTTGAACGACTTCGGGAAATGACTCATAGAATAGACTCATCATCTTTTATGATATTTGTGATGCCGTTTTTGCTGACGGTTCGGAGTGAATTTTCTCATTCTGTCAATGCGTTCCGCCTTTCGCTGACCTGCTTCAATGCCCTGATTGCGGATAAATTCAAGGAAACTGAAATAAATATTGTCATAAGCTTCCACATTCATGGGAACACTCTGGAATATCTTTTCGGCTGTCCCATTGCCGAAAATGCGGTCATACAAGTTGTGATACATCTCACAATAAGAGCGGATTCTTTGAGATGCTCTGCCATCTTTCGGGCGTTGCTTGTCTTCTTCGTTGAGTAAGTCAAATGCATTTTCATAGCGTTCCATACTTTCGAGGTCTTCGGCATCAAAAAACAGAGTACATCCGTTAATTTCCCAATTTTTATGGTTCATCTTAAAATTCCTCCCCCATCAATTACGGATTGCCTGTGCCAGTTCCAGTGACAGATTCCGTGAAAGTGATGGTCTGCCAGTTGTCGGAGCTGGTAGCAGTACCGAAAATCTTTTCCCCGTTCGCCTTGAAATTGCCGGAATAGGTATAAACATTGATGTCGTCGCCTTCGCCGTCCGGAACGACAGAATAATCCCTCTTGATTGCCGAACCGTCGTCAATATCGACGACAATCAGAGTGCGGACAGCATCAGCCCCAATCAATTCATTATCAGTAATATTGACAATATCTTCATGAACTTTATTTCCGTCATGACGGTCAAAGTTGTACGGAATTTCGGGTGCATAGCCGACAATGTCAGAGCGTTCAAATTCCTCATCGACGTATTGTCTGGTGTGCTCTTTCGGATTTTTATTTTGCGGAAGGCTGGTAAACCCTGTCATTCTGTAAAAAGTTGTCGTAGTAGCCTGTCCGCTTGTCGTAGTCACGCCATAGAACACAAGTTTTTTGTGCCTGCTTTTCAAAGTTCCAATATTGTTCATAAAAATCACTCCTCATAAACCAAGCGTAGTTGAATTTGATACCGTGCTAAATTTTCATCTGCACTCAAAAGATACGCCTTTGTCGTTGTTTCAATAAAAATAGCGTTTCTGCCGTCCAAATCGGGCAAAACGTCATTCAAATTATTTCTCATAATCCAATCTTCGAACTTCTCATAAAAGCCCAAATTTGCGATACATTCCAAAACGTCCGCCCCATAAAATTCCCGACTGCCGAACACGAACAAGAATTGTTTCAGACAACCGCCGTCCGTGTAACGCTTGTAAATCGGGTCGCACGGAATGGAGTCAACCGTGTATTCAATGCCCTCACTGCTCAGATAGTCCACCATCAGACAGCCGTCTTTCAGCTCTGGAAACTGCATGATATAATCACGCACACACTCAATTAAGGGTTTCACTTGAAATGGTATCCTCCTCTCACTTGAAATTTTTCAGACCTTGCAGGATTTCTTTTTTGTGGTCAGCTTTCATCCGTTCGAACCAAAGTTTCCCACGCAGTCCAGTGATACCGCCAGAAGCCTGCAAACCCTCTTTCCCACGTCCAGAATTTTCGTAGTACTGTTTTCGAGCGTAGGGAGCTGTATATTCGACAACTCCCGAACCTAATACCGTCCCTGCAATGCCAGACTTTTTCAGCATACCAGTGTCAAACGGCACATAAGGGTCAGACAGTCGCAGGACTTCACTGTCAATATATTGTTGAGCCTGACTGAAATTCTTTTCAGCGTTTTCTTTGAAATTCGGGTCAAACGTGATTCCAGTAAAATGAATCATACCGCACTCACCTCACCAGCTAATTTTTATTGCTGATTCATTGTAACCTGTTGGCAACTCTTCAACTGCATAGCCGTTATTTTGCAATTGGACATAAACCTGTTGCAAGATAGATGAGTAAACTATGACTGATTTTTTTCCATCTTCAGCGGCTAATCTGATTTCTTTTTCAAATTTCTCTAACTGTTTTTCAGCTTTGATGGAAACATAATTATTTGAAATTTTCCTCATTTCTTCCGCTTTCATCATACTGCACTCACCTCCAAATGCTGAACTCTTTTTGAACCATAGCGGAAATCTTTCACCTGCATGACGGTAAAAGCCGTTTGTGGCGGTTGTTCTTCTTCGCAGATTTCACAGACAATTCTATCATCTTTTTTCGGGATGTACTCCGAAATGGATTTTGCTGGAATCATGCAGAAAACTCCATTTTGTGGGGGACGATTTGAACCTGTTCCGGATTGTTCCTGTGACTGCCCATGTGTAATCTCACAATAAACATTGTTGATAACGTGCCGAATGTAGGTCGGCGCACGGTTGCGGATAGTTTTTTCGTAGATGGTACACGCTTTTGTATTGGTAAACATCATTCATACACTCCTCTGTAAAGCAATCCAGTTCTCCCTAAATATCGGGAAACAATGCTTTTTGCAATGTCCTCAAATCCTGCTGTACTCCCATGCAAAAATGATGCAAAAAATTCAGCATCACTGCGGTAAGTAATGCTGTAATTCCCGATTTTTTCAGAGGAAAGTTTTGCATCGTCTTCATCATTCGAGATAGACGAAATCACGAACGAATACACCTGTTCAGAGAGTTCACAACAGCAGTTTCGAACTTCATTTTCCCATTCGTCAGGAATGCCATTTGTAAGCCGTCCGAACGTTGCCGAATCCATCCAGCTGGAAGCAATTCCAGCGGTTCTGTTCCAATCCGTTTCAGGAATCAGCGAACCGCCGAAATTGTCCGTGTAATAGCTGTAATTGGCGTACATCATTTCAAATCACTTGCATTGACTCTGGCATAACCAACAGCGACCACTCTTCCAGAACTAAAGTTAGCAATTTCGATAATATCGCCCTCTTTAGCAGTGATTTCAGTCGTGCCAGAAGTCAGGGAAGTACCGCCATAATTTGCAGTAGTTTGATTGTAAACCGCTCTTGTATTGGGGTTGAGCTTGTAAGCGTAAGTAGTGCCAGTGTTGCCAGCGGAAACAGTTGCAATGGTTGTGCCTGCCGTACTGCCAGCATTCAAGTCGATAGTCAGATGAGTAGGGGAGTACACGGCTCTGATGGCAACGCTTCTCAAAACCTTGTGTCCGTACACATTACGCCCCTGAACCGCACAAGCACCGATATAATTTCCAGAACCGTTCAAATCCTGAACATGGACAGAAGTCTGCCATTCCATTGCACGGGTTGCAAATTTCGGATGTCCTGCGAGCATTGCCAGATTAGCCGTGCTGTCGTTCCATTCCTTGACGAGGAATCCAGCAATCTTGCCGACAGCTCCAGTTTGCTTTACTTCGTCGCCAAGTTCAGAAGCGGCAATAAATTCTGGACAAGTCAGAGCAAGTGCGAACGCATCAGGAGTCATTAAAAGATAACGTCTGCCGTCGTTGGGAATATTCGCCTTGCTCATAGCCGTGCGAACCATCACAATCGCAGTATAAATAGTTTCCTTTGTGAGGGTATCGACATTCATCACAGTTGCACCAGCCAAAAGAGTGTTACCTCCGTCTGTGTCGAGCTGACGTGCCAGAGAATAACCGCCAGAATCCAGCCTGTCCGCAACCAGATTATCAGGAACAGTGGATGCATCAAAACCGTCAATCACTTCATTGATAGCCTTATCCTTATCAATCAGAAGTGTGGTATATCCAGTACTGCCATGAGTGGGGGAAATGCCGTTTGCCTTGTCGTAATCGGAAACAGCAACTTCTTCATCACGGACAGGAATTTTGACAGCTCCAGAAGTGGGGCTTCCCTCGTAATCGTTATTGAAGACGAATCCGTCACCGAGTACCAGCTCCGAACGAACTTTTTCCAGTACCAACTTAGAATATCTCTCTTGTGCTTCATGATTTGTAGGCATAGTTTGTCCTCCTTAATTTTTGGGTGCTAATTGTGGATTTCTTGCATAAAAAGCCTTGGAAATGCCGTCCATTGCTTCGGGAGCTTTGCCAGAAGTCGCACTGGAAACCTGCTCATTTCTATCAGGAGTGAACGCATCCGCATGACTTTCACGGAATTGCTGAACAACGTCCTCACCACCGATAAGCTTGTCACCGTCAAATTTCAGCTCCTTCTCTTTGAGCAGGTTCAGAACGTGAGCTTCATACACATCATCACGCAAATGCAAGCCCTTGACATATGTCTGCAACTTGGAATGGTACTCAAACGCATCACGGTCAGCCTGTGCCTGTTTTGCCTTCTGCTCCCATTCTTCCGCAGACTTCTTGATTCCCTCAATATCCATATCAGTGTAAGACTTGATGGTCTTATTAGCTTCTGCAAGCTGATTTTCGAGGGCTTTGTACTGTTCTTCGGTGTAAGTCTTGGGAGCAGTTTCGGGCTTCTGTTCTGCCGTCTGCTCCTTTTTGGTTTCTTCTGCCATTGTAAAAACTCCTTTCAGGGTATAAAAATAAGGCTTAAATAGCCTTTAAACGTGTATTTAAATTATGTTTTTGGTCGCCTTACGGAAAACACAAAGAAATTTCATCTTCGTCAACAAATTTGCGGAACACCTCTGTGGGTGTACTTTTCTGGATGTTATACTTGAAATTCTCTCTTGGAAGTTCAAATGATAATGTTACTTCTATGATTCCAAGATTTTTTTCGCTTTCTGTCATGGATAATCTAGTTACTTTTTTGAGCGGAGCATTATTCAACATACACGCTCCTTTAGATATTTCCAGTGTATTTTCTTTCATGTGTACAGCTCCTTTCCGCTATGGAAAAACCGCCTGAATGCAGGCGGTTTTTAGTTGTTGACTTTTTCAGAATAACATGATATAATAGGAATAGCACTGAGGGAAACTCACAAAGGAGGAATACTAATGCCTAAAAGAGTCAAAGTCACTCAGGAAAATAACGGACGTAACGAAATGTTTCATGACAATTTTAAGGGAACAGACATGACCAGACAGCAGTTTGTTCAGCATATCAAGGACGGAGATTATCCCAACTACCACATCCGCAACATCAATGGAGTTGAAACTCCTGTATCCAATCCCGACTCCAAACGTAACAATAACTTAGGATAACAGATTATCTTCCCTCAGTGCAACCACATAGTCTTCGTGACTAATAATATTTTCATCCGTAATGGTTACCACAAGCTCTCCCTCTTTTGTGGTAACTATTATTTCTTTTATATCGTTCCCATTTATTTTCATTTTTTCCTCCTTTCCAGTATTTGCGATTTTTGCTTAATTCTAATCCACAGATTCTCCAGAATCAATTCTCTTTTGTGCTTCTTTACATTGTTCAAGATAGTGCTGATAACTCTTTTGCGCATCTAACGGTGCGTCTTCATTGATTACGCACACACCATTTTCTTTTCGGTGATACCAGTCTTTATTTGTTTTCCAAAAATAATCTAATTTTCTCATATAGGACACGCCTCCTTCAAAAGTCTTACAAATTCAGTTGTGAAATCATCTGGATTTGTCATATGTTTTGCCAAAATTTCAGGAGTAATTTCTTTATAGCGGTTTGCACGAAAAGGCTTATTTTTCAACTCATCTGGTAAAAATGTGCTGTATTCCGAAACATGACTTTCTAGAAAATCAAAAATTTCTAAATGAGAAATTTCCCTCTTATATATATTATAATATGCTTTTTGAGCAATGTCAAGTCCTTTTTCACCATAATATATAGAAATTACATGTCCCATTTCATGAATCCCGATACCCTTTGCAGAAGTAGATGATAGATAATTATCTGAATTTAAATATGTATGAGTAATTTGACGTTCACGAAATGCCTTTTTATTTAAATAAATGACTTCTCCTCGTGGTCTAGTTTCTCCTAAGTCATCACCAGACATTTGTTTGAAACACACTGTCAGTTTACGGTCAAGCTTGAACTCTCTTCGGATTTCTGCAATCGCATCTATCTGTTCCTTCAAAAGCTCCGAATCGCCATCAAAACGACTGATTCCAAACAAGCGTATTCCTTTGTCTTTTGCATACTTTACAAGCTCACGTCTTTCCTCTTTAGAATGCCTTGTAATCTTTGCAGAATTAAGATACTCAGAAGAAGACGGATTTATTGCTTTAAGTATTTGAGTTGTTGTTTTCTTAGCCTTCCTATTCGCCCAAACCGCCTTTTGACTGGTACTTCTACCGAACCCATTGACCCATACACGGTTATTATCTTTGCGGAAACCCGTCTGTTTGCAGAAGTCGTCAAGTTTCTTTTCCGCTTTTTTGAGCCGAACCGAAGCATTGGTAAAAAGCTCCTGCATTTGCTTTTTGGTCGGTTCGTCTGGAGCGGAGTCAACAGAAGCCCTTGCACCAGCAACGAGCCGTTTTTTCTCACGAATATCACGCTCCAAACGTCTCTGCATCTGACTGACTTCATAGTCGGTATACCAGTTATCGCCAATTTGAATGCGGTGATTTTCAAGTTTCTGCAAACGTTCGGGAGAATATGTCCTCTGACTGATACCCTCAAAAAACGGATACCAGTCATGACGGCAATTGATACCGCCGAAACCGTCCGCATCCCCATAACCAATATCACGAACTGTCAGATAGCCACGTCTGCCCGACAGACTGACGATTTGTCCCTGCCAATGAGCGTGAGAAGGTCTTGCACCAGCATGAGCGGTAATTTCCATGAGGTCACAGCCCATGTCATTGGCATTGATAACGGAAATTTGCCGGACGGTCTGCCCAATACCAGTCAGAACGGCACGGCGAACAGCCACATCCAATTGGTCTCGATGCCCAGACGGATAACTCACCATTGAGCCTTGTTGGGAAGCCATTTGAACGGCTCTCCTGATTGCTGTTCCATAATCCATAGCACTGCTTGTCACCTGCATATATGCCAGATTGCAAGCATTCAGATAGAGTTGCTGTGCATTGTTGGCAGTTGTCAAAGTGAGGTTCTGGAGATTTCCTGCACATTTCTGATAGCCAGCATTGAGAACCTGCAACGCAGAATCCGACAGCCGTAACACCTGATTTCCAGTCGGTTTGTAGAAAATATTGTCATTTCTGACGGATTCAATGCCAGCGTTTCGGAAAAGATTCTGAATTTCTTGCTGACTTTGGTAATTGATTTTGGAAATTTCAGCAATCACATCATCATACAAAACAGATTCTCTCTCTTTGGCGGTCAATTCGCTGACGTGTTCTTTTCCGGTAACAGTATGTACAATCTGATGAAATGCATCATCTTCACCATGAACAAGCCCCATATTCGCCGCCAATGCATAAAGCTGTTTAACTGTTGTCATGGCTTGTCCTCCTTTTCTGCTGGAGTAATGGTTGTCTTGTAGCTTCTGGAAACATGGACAGCGGAATTGATGCCGATTTTCAGTTTTTGGAGTTCATCATTGGCATTTCCATGATTGGCAGTCATCAGGGAGGAAATTGCTTGCCATGCTGCCACTTCATGAACCAAAAACGCAATG
>DGHF01000071.1 GCA_002392545.1 Ruminococcus sp. UBA3855 | reverse complement strand
CACCAGTCGGACCTGTTGCGCCGTCCGCACCAGTGTTACCTCTTGCGCCAGTTGGACCAGTAATACCATTTGCGCCCGTTGGTCCGGTATTTCCGATGCATCCGGTTGCACCAGTTGGACCTGTAGCACCAGTTGCGCCCGTTGGTCCAGTTGGACCAGTAACACCCGTGCATCCTGTTGGGGGCGGAGGAGGAACAGGCGGAATATTGGGACAGCACGGAACAGGCTGACACTCACATGAATACATTGACATAATACCCCTCCTATCGATTCTTACATTTCTCTCGGAAATATTTCTGATTTAGTAAAAAAGCCTTATCCTTTGGCTTGATACGTCCTGCCTTATCATTATATGTCTTAGCGGTGAAAGTGTTCCCCATTCTGTCATAGCATACACACAATTGCATATAAGGAATATAATCATAACAATCAGGGTTTTGAAAACCGTTTTCCTGAAGTGGAGCAGACACAGCGCATTCATACCAGAAGATAGCCTCCCGATATTTTCCCTGTTCGAAGCGGATACGACCGATTTCACAGCAAATTTCCGCCCTTGGTCTGTCGTAGAGGAATGAGCGAAACAATGAAAATTCTTTCATTTCCGGATTATCGGGGAAGCATTTCGACAATATTAGACAAGCGTTGATTTTATCTTCAATCCAGCCGTCCGGACGTTCAAGAAATCGTGTGAAATTTTGGACAGCATCAGAAATTCTGTCATGGTAGAACAATTCTCTGGCATAGTAATATAATTCTCTTGCGGAGAAAGCAACGCCCTCCTGACGTTGTTTTTCGTAGATACGAAGATTTCGGTCAGGGTCGCCGACATGATGTTTTCGGTGCTGAATGACAGGTTCAGCATGAACAATATTTCCTTTTGGAGTAATGACCTCATGAACCCGCCCATTCCATTGGAACTGACAAGAGCGTTTGAGAATACGTTCTCTTTCGTAAGTGAGAGTAGGATTTCCGAACGCATCAAAAGCGACCTGATACGGCAGAAAGACGACATCAGCGGAAAGGTTTGATTTCAAATTATTTAATTGCTGAACGGATTCAAGGGGAATGACATCATCCGCATCAATCCACATCTGATAATCCATAGTTGCGAGGGAGAAAGAGAAATTTCGGGCGGAAGCGAAATCATCATTCCATAAGTAATCATGAACATGAGGAGTATACCGGAGAGCGATTTCTTTCGTGCGGTCAGTAGAGCCGGTATCCACAACAATAATTTCATCTGCGAAGAGTTGGACAGAATCGAGACACCGAGCGAGAACATCTTCTTCATTGCGAACAATCATACAAACACTGATGGTTGACATTGACATCACCTCAGACTAATTTATGAAAGGAAAGAGAGAATTATGATAAAATTACAGATACCTGCCACGAGTGCAAATTTGGGGGCTGGATTTGATGCCCTTGGGCTTGCCTTGGAGTTTTACAACGTAGTGGAAATGGAAGAATCTGATACCATTGAAATCAGTTCAGCAGATGCAACGCCCATTCCCACAGATGAAAACAATCTGATTTACCAGTCTGTGAAAGATGTATACCAGATATGTGGAAAGAAGCTTGACGGTTTGAAAATGGTACAAACGAACACCATCCCGATGACAAGGGGATTGGGTTCAAGTTCAGCGTGTATTGTAGCCGGACTGATGGGAGCGAACACATTATTAGGGAATCCGTTAAACACGGATGATTTGGTAGATTTAGCAGCGCAGATTGAAGGACACCCCGACAATACCGCCCCTGCCCTGCTTGGAGGAATAGTAACAGCGGTCTTTGATGGGAGAAGAGTTCATTGGGTAAAGCAGGAAGTATATACAAAGCTCCGGTTTGTGGCAATGATACCGGACTTTGAATTGAAGACGGAAAAAGCGAGAGCGTGTCTGCCGTCGGAAGTAGCCCACAAAGACGCAGTTTACAATTTATCAAGAGCAGCATTATTTTCAGCGAGCTTGTTGACAGGGAAATTTGAGAATCTCAGAACGGCAGTTCATGACAAACTGCATCAGCCATACAGAATGGCACTGATACCCCACGCAAGAGAAGTATTTGACATTGCCTATGCACATGGAGCATACGCCGCCTATATTTCAGGAGCTGGGCCCACAATCATGGCAATCGCCGACGAAGAAAACAGTTATTTCGCCGGAAAAATGCGTTTTTCGCTGGACAATATCGGCTTGACAGGCTGGAAAGTACAGGACATGAAAATTGACAACAAAGGCTGTATTCTGGTATAACAGCATCGGTATCAAAACCCTGATTTGATTTTTGTGCAAAGCGACATATTTTTTTAACACTTTGTAAATTTATTGTTAAATGATTGACAATTGTTTAAAAATGTGATATAATGTTACAGACTGCAAAAATTTGAAAGGGGGGTGAACGTCATGATGAAACTTTCCTCGTTTTTGAATTTAGATAAAGCAATTCCGATTTTAAACACAGGAAGATATACACCCGTCGGAGACTTGACAGTAATTTCCATTTGCATATTGATGTTTATTATACTGATGCAGACATATTCACACAGAAACCGTAATTTTGGGCTGGCATTGGAAACATTAGTACTTTGTGCAGGCTCTGCGCTCACAAATGTGATTTACCAAGTCAACCTGATAGCCCCGCCGGACAATGTAATGTTCTTTTATCTTTCACGAGTTGTTCATCATGTAATATTAGCATTAGTGCCGTTCTTTTATTTGCTGTACTTACAAGTATCATTATGGGCAAATGTAGCGAACTCCAAAAGGCACATGAATTTTTCGTTACTGCTGATATCGACAGCAGTTATCATAGATATTGTGGGAATGTTCCTGCACTTTACAGTATGGATTGATGAGAATAGTCATGTACAAACAGATGTGAATCCCTATATACCATTATGTGGGGTGTTCAATCTGGCAATATTTGTTGTGTTGATTCGTTTCCGGAGCAAAATGATACATCAGGCATTTTGGGGGATGTTTGCACCGATTGCACTTTCTGTATTTATGCTGATAATGCAGGGAATCCATGGGCAGACCTCATTCACCTGTGCAACGTATTTATTCCCTGTACTGGGTATGATTTTCCTTTTCCATTCGAATCCGTACGATATTGACACCGGAGCAGTAGACGAAAGTTATTTTTATGATGAACTGGACGACAAACTGAATAAAAAGCGCACCATGATACTGGTAAGCTGTACGATGATGAATTTCAATAAAATCATCAAGGAATCCCAGACAGTGAAACTGGAATTTTACCAGTTTTTCCGGCAGAACGTACAGAGAGGAGTATTGTACCATTTCCCGAATGACAGAATGATGTTAGTTTTCGAGAAGAAATTCAGTTTAAATCAGGACAAAATTTTTAATCATATGCTGGAAGATTTCAAAGCCGGACACCAGAAATTCAAAATGGACTATAAAATTGTGATTATGGAAACCACGCCGGAAATCACATCCAGTCAGGAATATATAAGAATTTTGGATTTTGTAGAAGAAGACATGCTGAATAATACCATTCATGAAGTTCGGGAAGACGACATCAAGCATTTCTACAAAGATAGCTACATTCTGACACAACTGGAGGACATTGTAAAAAATTACGACCTTGAAGACGAAAGAATTTTAGTTTACTGTCAGCCCGTTTTCAATATTACGACAGGTACATATGATACAGCGGAAGCCCTGATGAGATTAAAACTGCCGAATGTAGGAATGGTATTCCCCGACCAGTTTATTCCATTAGCGGAGCAGAACGATTTAATTCACGTAATGAGCCTGATTATTTTAAACAAGACCTGCGGAGCAGTGCGGACGTTGATAGAAAACGGGTATTATTTGAATCGAATTTCAGTAAATTTTTCCACATTGGACATTCGTTATCAAAATTTCTGTCAGGACGTTCAGCAGATTATAGCAAGGAATCAGATACCATACGAAAAAATTGCAATT
This sequence comes from Ruminococcus sp. UBA3855, assembly GCA_002392545.1. Lineage (GTDB taxonomy): Bacteria > Bacillota > Clostridia > Oscillospirales > Ruminococcaceae > UBA3855. The sequence continues at coordinate 9,447 of DGHF01000071.1, read as the reverse complement.
GAAATCACGGAAAGCCGGAACGAATCAGATTTCAACCTGATGAAGCAAAAAGTAATGGAACTGCAAAAATTAGGAATCAAATTTTATCTGGATGATTTTGGAACAGGCTACTCAAATTTTGATAGAATTATGGAAATCCCCTTTGACATCATCAAATTTGACCGTTCCATGCTGATTGAATCGGGAAAGAGTGATTCTGCCTTTTACATGGTGAGCACGTTTGCGAACATGTTTGACAAGCTTCATTATTCTGTTTTATTTGAAGGAATTGAAACGGAGATTGACGAAAAAAGTTGTGTCCGGATGTGTGCGAAGTATTTGCAAGGCTATAAATATTCAAAGCCCATCCCGATAGAACAGCTTGAAAATTTCCTCACACTGGAAGCAAGCTGAAAAGAATAGCCAAACCAAAACCGCCCTCGAATCAGGAGAGCGGTTTTTTAATATTGTAAGGCATGATAAAAGCCAGAAAGGCAGTAATCGTCAGAGATAAATCTTTATTAGTCATAAACGCATGAACCCACGAATGATTTTTAAGAACGGCATACCAGAGAAACGGCAACACGCCGACAAACAAGCAAGCGAAGATTTTTTCTTTTTGAGGGTATTTTTTTTGTTGGAACAGCATCACAATGCAGATAACAAAGCATATAAGAAACAGCCATATCGCCGGACTGCTGATGAAATAGCGGACATTTTTCAGAATGATATCCCATAAATTGAAATTTTGCAGATAGGCATTATCAGCAGAGCGATGAGCGAAATTCAGCCAAGCATCCAGAAACACATTTTCATCTGTGAACGCAGTCGCAAGAATCCATTTACAAGCCCACATTCCAGCATAGCCAATCCCCCACGCAGAGGAAAACAAAATCATTTCGGGAAAGTGATATTTTTGTATAATTCCATGCAACAACAGCAGAATCCCCAGTGATACAATAGGATAAGTGAGATAATCGAAATAAGCGACCGCAACCCCGACAAGCAGAAAAAAATACCATCCGCATTGTTGCCGTTTGAGCATGACAACAGCGGAAATGATAATAATACTGTACAAACTCATATACTCCATACAAACCATAGCCGGAAGGAGCAAAGCCCCGCAAATAGGGAGCAACAGCAACAAAATTTTCCTGTCTTTTTTCCAAGCGGTCAGGAGTAACAAAGCAGTAAGGATAATTTGCACCGTCCCCACAAAAATCCGGATACCATGATAATCAGTAAAGTAAAGCAAAGGTTTGAGCCATAATTGGTATCCGTGCCAATATCGGGCATAAGTGACCCGATAACAAGGCGGATTTTGATGGAGTGCATAAGCAATGAGAAAATCTCTCATATGGAATTCATCAGTTTCTTTTTCGTCAGTGAGATGAGAACAGAGCAAAGACCGCTGAAAAGCGGAATGATTGGAATCATTGTCCGCAGTTTCCATAAGCATCAGGGAATCTGTATGAATATCGAGCGTATACCCCCGAATGTCCCAAAAAGGCTCATGAGTAGATTCAAGGGAGAGTAATTCTGCGGAAGTGGTCAAATGTTGTTGCATCCTGTCAACAGGAATGAGATATACAGCCAACATGCACCCCATTCCCATGACAGCGCACAAAACGATGATAACAAATGTTGAAATGACAGTTTGGAAGAGTTTCATGCAGCAGGGTGATTGAGGGTTTGAAAGATAGCCTGCACATCTTCATTGACAGCGAGACTGCCGGAGAACACGCTGGCACTAGCAGCAGAAATTCCCATCAATAGGGCTTTTTCTTCGTCGTGGTATTTTTCCCAGCCTGCGAGGAAACCGGCAAGCATGGAATCCCCTGCACCAGTGGTTGTGATGACCTTACCTCGGAGGGCACGGCGGAAATACACTTCACCGCTTGCGCCCAATAACAAAGCCCCTCTGTCACCCATAGAAACAAGGACATTTTGAGCACCCATTTCCTGTAATTTTCTTGCATAGCGTTCCACCTCTTTAGGGGTAGTCGGGCGAACCCCGAACAATTCGCCGAGTTCGACATGATTAGGCTTGACAATGAACGGCTTTTTAGCCACCGCATTTCTGAGGAGTTCGCCGGAAGCATCCACAGCGAAGCGGATATTTCTATCTTTGAAGCGTTCCATCATATCGGCATACATGGTATCAGGCGCACCGTTGGGAATACTGCCAGCGAGTACGAGAGTATCCCCTTCTTGCATAGCATCCAGTTTCTGAAACAATTCCACCATAGCAGATTGAGTAATTTTCGCCCCGATACCGTTGATGTCAGTTTCATCTTTAGCGGAGCAGATTTTCATATTGATACGGGAATTTCCTTCAGGGAGAGCAATAAAATCTTTTGGGAGGTCTTTCAGGATTCTGGAAATGAGAACGCCTGTAAACCCAGCGAGGAAGCCGAGAGCCATAGTATCCATACCGAGGTTATGAAGAACGATAGACACATTGATACCTTTACCGCCAGCCTTCATTCGTTCAGAATCGGCACGATTGACCTCACCAAGGCGAAATTGATTGACATTCATGTAATAATCCAAAGCCGGATTAAACGTAATTGTATAAATCATAATTGATAAACTCCTTTCATTTCGAGCCATGTAGTAAAAGAAGAGTATAACACATCGTAAAAAATATTCCATCAATGACCTTTGCATAAGATTTTGCTTTTTCAGGACTGATTTTTTGCAGTCTTGAAATCAATCTGACACTCAGATACCCATAAGCAAACCCCAATACAACAGGCAATAGAAAGAAAATCATTCCTTGTATTGTGTCAAGGTGTCCCATTTCCCTGACAAAATAGTATTCCAAAGCGAAACTTCCCATAAAAACCCCTATTCCCAAAGGCATATACATGAATAGTTCCATTGGAATCCCCCCTTTCAAATGATAGCTTTTCCATTTTCAAGCACCAGCATTCTCCTCTTTCAAAGGTGGAATTTGAGAAGCTTTTTCCTGTTCAAGTCTTCCCAATGCGCTGAAAGCCTGACGGAGGGAGCTGACCCCGAAAATGCGGAGAGATTTGGAGCTTTTGGGAAGAGCGGAAAGGGCTTGTTTAGGAACAATGCAGACTTCAAACCCCATGCGCCGAGCCTCTTCCACACGTTTGACAATATGCGATACGTTACGGATTTCCCCAGCAAGCCCCACTTCTCCAATGGCAATCAATTTATCAGGCAAAGCCCTATCTACCAGAGACGAATACAAAGCCAATGCAACCGGCAAATCTCCGGCAGGCTCATCCAGCCGGAAACCGCCGACAATATTCAGATACACGTCTAAATTACCGCTGTTCAGACCGCATCTTTTTTCAAGGACAGCGAGAATCAAACTCATACGGTTATAGTCAAACCCAGTCGCCGTGCGTTTCGGGGTAGAGTATCCGGATTTAGAAATGAGTGTCTGCACCTCTGCCAAAATCGGTCTTGACCCCTCCATCACGCAGGCGATACAAGTACCCGACACACCAAGGGGACGACCAGCAAGGAGCATTTGAGAGGGATTTTCGACTTCTTTCAAGCCTTTTTCCTGCATATCGAAAACGCCGATTTCATTTGTTGAGCCGAAACGATTTTTGACGGCTCTCAAAACACGGTAACTCATATGCCGTTCACCCTCAAAAAAGAGGACAGTATCAACAATATGTTCCATGACCTTAGGGCCCGCAATTGCACCGTCTTTATTGACATGACCAACGATAAAAATAGGAATTTCGAGCCGTTTAGCGGTATGCATGAATAAATTAGTACATTCTCTGACTTGTGTCAGGCTTGCAGGGGTAGAAGAAATCTGAGGAATCTGCATAGTTTGAATGGAATCGATAATGACGACATCTGGTTTTGAAACGCCGATAGTATCGCAAATAGCCTGCGCATCCATTTCAGTCAGGATATAGAGATTATTAGACGACACATTTAAACGTTCAGCACGTAATTTTAATTGTCGTTCGCTTTCTTCACCGGAAACATACAATACATGGTGATGTTCACCGAGGTATTGACATATTTGTAATAGCAGGGTACTTTTCCCTATACCGGGTTCACCGCCCAATAAAACGATAGACCCCTTGACGAGCCCACCGCCAAGAACCCTGTCAAGTTCCCCTGAACCGGTTTGGTATCTGGTTTCATTCATAGTAGTAATTTCAGAAATGAGGTGAATTCTGCTTGACAGGTCAACAGGCTGATGATGACCGCCGGCAGTCTCAATGGGAACAGATTCTTCCAAGGTATTCCATTTACCGCAGGAAGGACAACAGCCGTTCCATTTGCTGGTAGTTGCACCGCACTCAGTGCAGACATATTCAATTCTGTCTTTTTTCGCCACAGACATACTCCTTTCGGGGGAATCAATCAAAAATTAGTTTTCCCATTCCACACGCATTTCATCAAATAAACTTTGAATCACTTTTTCATCAAGATACCATTCGTCATAACCTTCTGCGGTAGGCTGGTTGAAATTTTTGGAATAGAGGACATAATAACCGCCGGAATTCTGAACATCATGAACGACTCTGACATAAAAGCCGTTCATATGCCCCTCATGGATAAAACCGATTTTACCATACAAAACCACAACAATCACCTGCACTTTTTTTAATTATAGCATACAATGCAGAAAAAAGCAACCGCCAAATCAAAAAAGCCCCCTGAAAACAGAGGGCTTTTTGGTAAATGTTTGAATATTGACAGATTACAGGCAATGTGCTCTCAATTCCTCAGGAGAGAGGGGAGAAAGGTAAGCAGGCGGAACGTCCAAAGCAGTCATGCAACCAGTTTTTCCCTCAGCCTTAAAGCGGTTGAGAGCTCTTGCATAAGCGATAAGAACAGAAGCAGTAAATTCAGGATTAGAACCGAGAGTGAGAGAATATTCAATGGTCTGATTTGTCTGGAGGTCTGCGCCGGTCTTACCGGAGCGGATGACGAAACCGCCATGAGGGAGGGTATTATGTTCAGCACGGAACTGCTCTTCGGAGATAAAGTTGACAGTAGTATTATATTCATCGAAGTAGTTCTTCATGGTCTTGATGTCGTTTTCAATTTGAGCGAGGTCAGCACCATCTTCCGCAACGACATAGCAAACACGCTCATGTTTTTCACGGGTACTCAAATCAGGCTGACTACCGCTTCTGACAGCCTCAATGGCGGATGCAATCGGAACAGTATACTGAATGCCCATCTTGACACCCTTAATACGGCGGATAGCATCAGAATGACCCTGACTGACACCCTTACCCCAGAAAGTATAGGTTTTACCGTCACGAAGAATGGATTCAGCATAAACACGGTTGAGAGAAAATAAACCGGGGTCCCAGCCGAGGGAAATCATAGCAAGGTGGTTATTTTCCTTAGCAACCTTATCGACATTAGCGAAATGTTCAGGAATTCTTGCATGGGTATCGAAACTGTCAATGACGTTAAAGAGCTTAGCGAAAGCCGGAGTCTGTTCAGGAAGGTCAGTAGCACTGCCTCCGCAGATAATCAGCACATCAATATCATTCTGATATTTTTCAGCATCGTTAATAGAATACACCGGAACGCCCTCAGTCAAAAGCTTAACCTGTTCAGGGGGACGGCGTGAAAAAACAGCGACCAACTCCATATCGGGATTCTGACGGATTGCAAGCTCAACGCCCTTGCCAAGATTGCCGTAACCTGCAATACCGATTCTGACATTACTCATGAAAATCTACCTCCACAAATTATTTTTGTAATATGTCCGAAACACCATCGAACATAACTATTATAACACAAAAAACCTGTTTTGTAAAGAAAAAAATTTTTTTGACGGCATTTTTTTAATAAAATAAAGTCAAGACTGGATTTGGCAAAATTTTGAATGTGATTCTCAGGAATACACTTGTTTTTTGTAGGCGGACACGCAAAAAGGAGACATCTTGTTTTGCAATTTAGTTATACTATATGTAATTTTTACAAAAACTATTGACAATTACATATAAATATGCTAAAATAGAATTGTCAAAATTTTTGGTAACATATAGAAAGAAGATGAATATGATGAAGAAGATGAAGAGCAAGCGACTGCTTGCCGGATTGCTGGCATTAACCAGCGCAATGGCAATGATGCCGACTTTCACAGCGAATGCAGAAGATACAGATACCACTGTAATCTACTCTTCCGACTTTGAAGACGGTGACGCATCCGCATGGACAAACAGAGGTGGAAACGATACCACAGAACTTTCTGTCAACGAAGATAACGCTGTCAGTGGTTCAAAGGCATTATGTGCAAGTGGGCGTTCAAAGTCATGGAACGGACCCGCATTCCGTCTGGATGACAAGTGCGAAGCTGGCACAGTTTACCTTGTCAGTGCACAAGTAATGGGACAATGGTATACAAGTGTAACCGTAAGTTTCCAGTACACAGATGCTGGCGGTGAACAGCACTATGAAAATCTTGCAAATCTGAACGGCAACGGCTGGCAGGAAGTTTCTGACTTGAAAGTCAGCTACACAGAGGACATGACAGACGTTTATGTTTATTTTGAAGGCGGTTCAGATAACATCTACATTGATGATTTCACGCTGAAAACAGCACCGGTATTTCATCCGCAGACGGACATTGCCTCTTTGAAGGATGTATATGCAGATTATTTCAAGATTGGTACAGCCGTAACCACAAAGGAACTTGCACCAGCCTCCACCAAAGAGCTGATTTTGAAGCATTTCAACAGCATCACCCCTGGAAATGAAATGAAGCCGGATGCAATTCTTGACAAGAATGCTTGTCTTGCACTGGCAGAGGAAGGCGACGACGAAAACCCCCAAGTCAGCCTTGCAAGTGCACGTTCCATCCTGAATTTTGCGAGGGACAATAATATTCCGGTAAGAGGTCATGTTTTGGTATGGCATCAGCAGACCCCGACATGGTTTTTCAAGGAAAACTATGCAGATGATGGTGAATGGGTATCCAAGGAAAAAATGCTTGTCCGCATGGAAAACTACATCAAAAATGTATTTGCAGCGATTGAAGAAGAATATCCGGACGTAAATTTCTATGCATTTGATGTAGTGAATGAATGCTGGTTAGATGATGGAAATTGCAGAAAAGCAGGTTCACAGGAAGAAGGCTCAGCAAATTCACCGTGGGTAAAGGTATTTGGAGATAATTCATTTATCAAGCCGGCGTTTGAATTTGCCAAGAAGTACGCTCCGGCAGACTGTAAGCTGTACTACAATGATTTTAATGAATATATGCCGGGAAAAACCCCTGCAATTGTCCAGATGGTAGAAGAAATCAATTCTGACGGGCACTACATTGACGGCATTGGAATGCAGTCTCACTTAGGGACAGACATTTTCCCCGCTGTCAGCCTGTATAAAAAGACCCTGAAAGCCTTTGCAGAAACAGGTCTTGACATTCAGGTAACAGAACTTGACCACATGATTAGTAGTACCGACAAATTTGAAGAACAGGCACAGTATTATTCTGACATCATGGATGCAATCATGGAATACAAAGACAACGTTTCCGCCGTAGTATTTTGGGGAACGACAGACGACCAGAGTTGGAGAGCCTCCAAATATCCGCTTCTTTTCAACGAAGACTACACTGCAAAGCCGGCTTTCTATTCCATTGTTGACGGAATCGAATACACCGAACCGGAAACGACCGAACCGCAGGAAACAACCGAATCCGAAACCACCCCAGACCCCACAGACACAGTATATGGTGATGTAGATAACAGCGGAAGCGTAGATATTGTTGACGTTCTGACATTGAATCAGTATCTCCTTGGAGTAAGTGAAGACCCCATCAACGAGAAGACAGCAGACGTTGACAACAACAATATTATCAACGATGCAGATGCAATGAACATCTTGAAATCTCTTGTCAAGCTGGTAACACTCCCCATCGAATCATAATTGACATTAAATATTGAATAAAAAAAGTCCGCCGTTGAGCGGACTTTTTTTGATGGGAGTGCAACACTTTTGAATTTGAGTGTGTCTATAATAATAGAAGTACTTCAAACAATCCCGAAAGGAGGCGACAGCTTGACAGAGCAGAAAATCCGTTCTCTGATGCGTGAGAATCGGGAAAAAGGAAACAGAGCGATTTTCGAAACGTATTACAACTATGTATATGTAATAGTCAGCCGGAAGATGCAGGGACTCCCCCGAATGGACATAGAAGAATGTGTAATAGACGTATTCGCCGAAGTAATGCGGAATTTCGGAGCAATCCAGCAAGGTTCACTGAAAGCATACATAGGAGCGGTATCGCACAACAAGGCGGTGAATACGTGCCGTACCCTTTCAGCGAAAGCGAGACAGACAATCTCAATTGACGACGAAAATTTTGGAGAACTCCCCTCAGAAACGGACATTCAAGAAAATTTAGAGCAATCGGAACTGAGCCGGAAGTTGCTGGAATGTATCAATTCACTAGGAGAGCCGGATTCCACAATAATCCTGCAAAAATATTTCTTTGACCGAAACTCAATAGAAATCGCAAAAATTCTGAACATGAACCCCATCACCATCAGAAGCCGGACATCAAGAGCCATCAAAAAGCTGAAACCGCTTTTAACCAAAATGGGAATCACATTGTAAGGAGGTTTGCCCCATGAAAAAGCAGAAACTGAAATTCGTCCTGAAAGACGCAGACGAAAAGACCATAGAAGAAATTGCACGTCACCCCGTCACAGACGAACCCACCAAAGAGCGAATTTATCAGGAATCAGTAAAACGCTCAAAAATAGCTGATGTAACAGAGAGTGCAGTTTCCGAAACCTATCACATCACAGAGACCCGACACACTTCATGGATGCAGTATGCGAGCATGGTAGCTTGTATGGCGGTAATTGCCGGAGTAGCCGGAATGAGCATCCTCATGAAGAAAAATACCCCCATGACGAAAGAATTACCGACCGCCACAGAAATCGCCGTAGAAACTCCCCAGCCGGAAGAATCCGAGCTGGAAAATGTACCCTCTGAAATGGAAAACGACATTCCCGTTGAAACAATCTTTGTCCCCCAAGCCCCCATTGAATACGACATGACAACCAAAGAGGGAATATATGGCAAAATGCTCAACAGCGTGGACTATTTCGACAAAGTAGTTGCAGGTGTCATTGAAATGGAAACCGCCGAAGAGAACCTTATCACGGTCATGAATCTTTGGGCGGATGTGACAACCGGACAATCTAGGGAATATGTCGAAAGAGATAATGTCGTATACGAAAACGACATCCCCAACTTAGTAGCACTGAATTACCCCCCAAGTGTAGAAGAAGACGAATATTATGGACACTTCACAGATTATTGTGACGGCTCGTCAATATATACCATTTACCCCGACGAAAAAACCTATCGTCTTGCTACAGCCGAACCCAACACAGCCCATTGCAGAGACGACAGCCCGATTGATGCCGAATCCGTCCGCCAGTGGTTTTTAGAAACTTACCAGCAAGAAAATGACGAACAGCA
>DGHF01000169.1 GCA_002392545.1 Ruminococcus sp. UBA3855 | reverse complement strand
AGATTGATTGGGCGGTATGTCCAGCAAGTCATACTTTCCTATGACAGCGACGGCGCAGGACAGCGAGCCACCCAAAGAGCCTTGAATATGTTCAGCAGTGCCGGAATTCCCGTCCGTATCCTGAAAATGCAGGGCGCAAAAGACCCTGACGAATTTATCAAGAAATTCGGTGCTGAAAAATTCCGGCTGTTACTGGCGAATTCAGAAGATGCATTGGATTTCCGTTTCCAGCAGTGCAAGGAAGGGCTTGACGTTGCAACGGACGGCGGAAAAGTGCAGTATCTCCGCCGTTGTGTGAATGTCCTTGCAGAGATTGACAGTGAACTGCAAAGGAGTGTCAGTATTTCCAGAATTTCCCATGAAATCGGGGTGCGGGAAATTGTCATCAGTGCGCAGGTGGAGAGAGCCAGAAAAGCCCTTGGAAAACGTGCCGAAGAGGAACATTTTCACGATATTCAAAGAAATATCATCCCACGGGATATGCTCACCCCACAGGAACAGCAGTATGTCAAAGAATACCTTGCAGAGGAAAATATTTTCGCTTATCTGCTGAAAAATCCTGAAAGCATCCGTGACGTGATGCAGAAAATCACACCAGAATATTTTGTGACAGATTTTCACAAGTATGCCTATGGTGCAATTTTTCAGAAAGCATCACAGAATCCTGATTTTCTGCCGTCATTTGATGCACTGCGTGAGATTTTCAACGAAGAGGAAATGAGCCGTTTTTTTGCTGTTTCCGGTCGTCATCAGGAAGTTCCTGTCACGGAACAGGTATTGCAGGAATGTATCACTCTCCTGTACAATGTGAAAAATGCCGTCCGTCCCAGTGGAGACCTCACAGACGACGACCTTTTGAAAATGGTTGCAAATAAACAGAAGTCAGCCACCTGAACCATGTCAAAAAGAGCCGTTTCCGGTTCTTTGAATATTATCCACACAAGACCATAAGGAGGATTTTTAATGGACAAGAAGTCTACAATTGAAGCCCTGCTTGAGAGAGGCAAAGCATCTGGAAAGCTGACAACACAGCAAATTTCTATTGCATTAGAGGAAATGGATTTTGATGCCGACCAGATTAACACTTTTTACGACAGTTGCGAACAGCAGGGCATTGAAATCATTGACAACAACGTCATTGACGATAATTTCGACCTGAATCATATCGAAATCAGTGACGGTCTGGACGATGACTTGGACTCCGCACTTTCTACAGAAGGTCTTGCAGTTGATGACCCTGTAAAAATTTACCTGAAAGAAATCGGGCGTGTACCGCTTCTTTCTGGTGATGAGGAAATCGAACTCGCCCGACTGATGGCAGAAGGCACACCCCTTCAGGCGAAACGTGCAAAACGTCGCCTTTCTGAGGCAAATCTCCGTCTGGTGGTTTCCATTGCCAAAAAGTATGTAGGACGTGGAATGCAGTTCCTTGACCTGATTCAGGAGGGAAACCTCGGCTTGATTAAGGCTGTGGAGAAGTTCGACTATAACAAGGGGTTCAAATTCTCCACTTATGCCACATGGTGGATTCGTCAGGCAATCACAAGGGCAATCGCCGACCAAGCCAGAACCATCAGAATCCCTGTTCACATGGTGGAGACAATTACCAAAGTCAAGAAAGTTTCCAGCCAGTTGCTCCATGAAAATGGTCATGACCCGACACCGGAAGAAATTGCTGAACGTCTGGAACTGCCTGTTGAGCGTGTGCGTGAAATTATGCGAATCGCACAAGACCCTGTTTCCCTTGAAACGCCCATCGGTGAAGAGGAAGATTCCCACCTCGGCGACTTCATCCCTGATGATGATGCACCAGCTCCGGCGGATGCAGCCTCTCACACCCTGTTGAAGGAACAGCTTGACGAGGTACTTTCCACATTGACTGACCGTGAAGCGAATGTGCTCCGTCTGCGTTTCGGACTGATTGACGGACGTTCCCGCACACTGGAAGAAGTTGGTGCACAGTTCAACGTTACCCGTGAGAGAATCCGCCAGATTGAAGCGAAAGCCCTCCGCAAACTCCGCCACCCCAGCAGAAGCAAGAAAGTGAAAGATTTCCTTGACTGATTTCTGCATGATACATCAGAGAAAAGCCCCTGCAATTGCAGGGGCTTTTGATATGGAATGAATGGTTTTGGATTATTCAGCAATGGGGAGTGTCACGAGATTGACAAGGGATTTCAGAATATTCATAGCATCCGTGTCATTGATAACACTATTGTTGTCAACATCAGCATTTTTCTCATTGATGGGGTCTTTGCTCACACCGAGGAGATACTGATTCAACGTCAGAACGTCAACAATCGAAATAGAACCGTCATCATCAACATCACCATAGAGCATGAAAGGAATTTCCACATCGGTAGTAGGCTGAGTTTCGGTGACATCTTCGGAAGGCTCAGTCGGGTCAGAAGTACCGGTAGCCTTCATGTAAGCATCAACAATAGCAACATCAGCTGTTGAGCCTTCATCAACATACCAAACCTGACCTTCAAATGTAGTCTGTTCGCTCAGTGCCTTCTTGACAGCATCCAAAATAGCTTCATCTTTAATTTCGACAGGGAGATTATCCTCACCTGTGTAAGTTACATTGTACAAATCCTCCGCAAAATTGACTTCAATTGTACCGCTCTTTGTAGCTTCCCATTTCACACTTGCCCAATAGTAAACACCATCCACTGGAACAGTAACACCAAGACAACCATTTGCATAGGTTGCACCATCAGGAAGTGTCACCTTCAAATATGCAGCCTCACCAGCTTCAGGGAACTTAATTGTCAAATTGCCATTATCATTCGGCTTAATAGAAGCATGACCTTCTTCCGGTTCAGATGGTTCAGTATTGATAACCTCATTGGTAGCATCAGGGTCGATTTCAATTTCGCTGAACTTTGGCAACTCATCAAGGGTAATGCAGTAATCGCTTGTGTACATATCGATGAGGTCTTTTTCAGTATTGAAGACAGGATTTGACAGGAAATTGATGTCATCACTACCGCCATCATACCATGTCAGGAAATACAGCCAACCAGCCTTATCCATTGTGAGATTATCCACGGTAGAGAAGCTGTCATTTTCCATGAGTGCGACCATCTTAGCATTGTTATATCTCTTCATAATGCTATAGAATGTATCAGCAATAGAAGAATCATTGTGTCCCAATTCAGGAACCCACTGACCGCTACCATTATCAACGTACTTTGTGCAGTTATACTTATCAAAGCCGATAATATCTACATATTCATCCCCAGGGTACCAGTCAGCCGAGTTCGCATAATCATAAGTATTCCATTCCCAAATGAGGTTATGACAGCCCTTAGTTTCTGTCAGATACTTGTAAGTATACAGCCAAAGTTCTTTATAAGACTTTTCGCCTTCACTGCCCCACCAGAACCACGAACCACTCACCTGACCTTCTGCTGGTAAATTGCCCTGTGCTTCATGCAGAGGTCTCCAGAGAACCGGAACGCCCTTTTCCTGCAACACTAAAAACTTTTCTGCCAGAGTATCCAAAGCCTTTGTATAGAATTCATTTTCCTTTGTACCTTCTTGCGCTGCCTTAGAGGGAGAAAAGTCTGTTTTTTCAGAATAAGTAGTATCATTAAATCCAAGACTATCACCCATAGTATAATTTGCGAAATCCTTCGGTACATTCAGATGAAAAGAAGACTCTACAAGACCGCCATTTGCAGCCCATTGCAGCATACGGTCAGAAACTCCGTCCTCACCAAAACAAGAAGTAATTGGGTTGCAGGAATTTCCCAAATCAAAGCCACGGATAGCCGGTAATTTTCCAGTCTTTTCCTTGATGTACTCAAATTCTGTTTCTACACCATGAGGACCATAATTATAAATTTCCTGCTGTCCTGAAAGAATATGCTCACCATAAACGCTGTTGAGGTAAGTCATCACTTTTTTAGCTTCTTCTGTTGCCTTAGGGTCACAAGGTGAAGTATGCTTTGCTACGATTTCAGGACGAGACGGCGCATAATCTCCCAATGTAATAGAGTCAACCTGCATCCAGCCCCAACTTGCAGTTAATACTACAGTACTTTCACCTTCTGCAAGTTCAACCTTGAACATTTTCTCTGTGAACTCTTTTGAAGCATCCAATGTCGGACTATCAACAATTTTGTCATTTACCTTAACTTCCAAAGGCTTTGAACCATAAGCCGTTGCATAACGAACAGTCAGCCCATAAATTCCGGCTTCCTTCACATTTACCTTGAAAGTTACGGACGGCAAAGAACTGGTATTATTCGTCAAATCCACATAACCTGTACCGGAATAACCACTAATTTCCGTTTTTACCTCGCCAACTCCGCCAATTGTAGCCTCTTCTGCCTCGTATGTCACTGTTTCCAATGCAATTGCGTTAAATGGTACAGAAACCAGTGCATTCACTGACAGAACAGCTGCCACCAATGCAGCCACTTTTTTCATCTTCATGGTAATCTTCCTCCTTCAAATTCTGAAAAGCATGAATTGTGCAGAATCATACTCTCAGTTAATTCTGATACAATTATAACACATTATTTTCCCATATGCAAGCAAACATTTTATTTTTATGCAAAATGACAATTTTTTTTGTAAGTTTTGCACAATTCCAAAGGCAAAAGAAAAAGGACAGCTTGCGCTGTCCCTCTCCTTCTAAAAAAACCAAGGAATGGAATTACTGTTCGTCAATGGAGATAACTACACCAGAGCCAACAGTTCTGCCACCTTCACGAATAGCGAAACGGAGATTCTGCTCGATAGCAATGGGAGTAATCAGCTCAACATGCATTTCAACGTTGTCACCAGGACGGCACATTTCAACACCCTCAGGGAGTGTGATAGAGCCGGTAACGTCGGTAGTTCTGAAATAGAACTGGGGCTTGTACTTGTTGAAGAACGGAGTATGACGACCGCCTTCTTCCTTCTTCAGAACGTAAACCTGACCAGTGAACTTGGTATGCGGATGAATAGAACCGGGCTTGCAGAGAACCTGTCCTCTTTCAACGTCCTTTCTCTGAACACCACGGAGCAAAGCACCAATATTGTCGCCTGCTTCTGCGAAATCCAGAGTCTTACGGAACATTTCCAGACCAGTAATAACAGTCTTGTCCTTCTCTTCCTTCAAACCAACGATTTCTACTTCGTCGCCAACGCTAATCTTACCACGCTCTACACGACCTGTTACAACAGTACCACGACCAGAAATAGTCATAGTATCTTCGATAGGCATCAGGAACGGCTTAGCATCGTCACGCTCAGGAGTAGGAATATACTCGTCAACTGCATTCATCAGCTCAATGATAGGAGCATATGCAGGGTCAGACAGGTCATCCGGAGCTTCCAGAGCCTTCAGAGCAGAACCCTTGATAATCGGAATTTCGTCACCAGGGAATTCATAAGAAGACAGTGTGTCACGAATATCCATCTCAACCAGTTCGAGCAATTCTTCGTCATCAACCTGGTCAGCCTTGTTCATGAATACAACGATTGCAGG
>DGHF01000234.1 GCA_002392545.1 Ruminococcus sp. UBA3855 | reverse complement strand
TATGTGTTCAAGAAACGTTGGCAAAGCTATTTAATGCAGAATAGCCGAAATGACTCTTTTAATGGTGTTGTGGACATTTGGTAAAGATGTTTCCATCATTTCAGAAAATATACTTTGCCAACGAAAATTTAACACTTACGAGCAATTTTTTCATCAAAATCGGAAAAGATGACACTATAAAAGCCCTGAATTTTGCTCACCAATTATATAAAAATTCTTAACTCGCTCAAAAGTTAGGGGGTGCATAAACAAACGAAAGCCCAATCTATCGTTTGTGAGTGTAAATTTCATATATTACACTTTTTGACTCTCATTCACTCCTTAATAACAGAAAAACAACACAACGAAAGAGTAATTTCTCAAAAAACCTGAAAATAGGGTGATTTCAGAGATTACTCTTTCGTTTGTTTGTATTCAATACGCAGTCAAAATATCAATTTTTCCGTCAAGGGCATCAGCCACCATCTGAGCGAATCCGATGCGATGCTTGGTATTACAGCCTGTCACACCTTCGTCAGAATATACTTTTACAAATTCCCATTCACTGTGGTTTTTAATGTAATTGGTGTAATAATCGACCTGTGCCGCATAGGAAGTGAGCTGTTCTTCGTGGTCTGTCGAAACTCGTGCATACGCACAGACTTTCCGCTTTGTTACTGCCGTTTTCGGAACTGATGTGAAACGGTTCAGTGTTGCAGGAATGGTCTTCACGTTTTTTGCCATTTTTTTATCCTCCCGTCAATGAAATGATATTCCAGACTTCCGTCTGAATTTACAGAAATATAGCTGATTTCTTTCAAAAATGCAGAACCGTCAAATTCATCGGTTTCCATGATATAAGCCGTAATCTGACGGAGATTGCAGTCAGAAAAATCCACATTTCTGCACTCCGCTGTAATCCTTTTTTTCCCGGAGCAGTGCCAGTAAAAATATTTTCCGTAACAGCAATATCTGTGATAGCTGTTTCCGCAGCAGGTACATTGGATTTTGTCTGTAAATTCGTCAGTTGATGTACTTTCGTGCTGATTGATGCACAGCTTTAATGTTTCATAGGTTCGTACCGTTCCGTCTTTCATGCAAAAATCGACAGTTCCATCTTTCCGGATTATGATTTTTTCCGTTGTTTCAGAAAACAATTCCTCATCAAATTTGTCAATATCCATAACTTTACAGAAAACTGTACGGATTTCTTCGTCGTAATAATTTACACTGTTACAAGTGGCTTGGCTTGTTGCCTTCGCACGGCATTTCCAGATAATCTGCTTGTTGTATGCTTTCATTCTTCCAAATCTCCGTCCGCAGATACCGCAGAATATTTTCCCGTCAAAAATATGTGATGGTCTTTTTTCTTTTGGTTTTGGTTTCGGAATCCGTACAGGCTTTGGCGGATGTGTCCATGTTCTGACTTCTCCTCCAGTCAGTCTGAACTGAATGTCACCCAATTCCGTTACTTTCATTTCACGGAGCAGGCTTTCAAAATCCTCACCAATCACATCCGTGCAGATATTTATCAGTTCTGTTTCTCTGAAATTGACAGAAGTACAGGTCATACCTTTTTCTTTCTTGCTTCTGCAAATCCAGTGGACATAGATTTTTTCTCCGCGCATCATCTTTTTTCGGGTGTATGGCTGACCGCAGATTCCACATCTGATTTTTCCGGTAAAACAATAGACAGGATTCAGCATGGATTCCCTGCGTTTCATTTCATCCTGTACCTTTTCATAAGTTTCACGGTCAATAATTGCTTCATGACAGTCTGTCATCAGATACTGCGGAAGTTCCCCACGGTTTAATACCTTATGCTTAGTAATGTGATTTTCTGTGAAACTTTTCTGCCGGAGCAAATCGCCTGCATAAATTTCATTGAAAATTAATCCTCTGACAGTGCCTTCACAGAATTCATTCCCAAGAACAGAACGGATTCCGGCATTGTTCATATTTTCTGCTATCAGCCGCAGAGAAGTTCCGTCAAGGTACATCCGGAACATCCAGCGGACAATTTCTGCTTCTTCTTGAATGATGACATACATTTCCTGTTCTTCATCATATTGATAGCCCAGAATATGCTTGTTTGCTGCACCGATTTCACCTGATTCCATCCGTTTCCGCAGTCCCCACTTGGTGTTTTCAGAAATGTTTCTGGATTCTTCTTCCGCAAAACTCGCAAGAATGGTCATCATGAATTCTCCGTCTTTGCTGAGACTGCTGATGTTTTCCTTTTCAAACCGGACTTCTACGCCGATTTCTTTCAGGTGACGAACAGTGTTCAGCAAGTCAACTGTATTTCTTGCGAACCTTGATATGCTCTTACAGAGGATAAGGTCAATTTTTCCTGCATCGCAGTCCGCAAGCATTCTGGAAAACTCGTCACGTCCTGCAATAGACAAACCTGAAATTCCGCTGTCCGCATAGACACCCGCATATTCCCATTCCGGATTGTTCTGAATCAGACTGCTGTAATAGCTGACCTGTGCCGAAACGGAATGCATCAGCCGTTCTGTCTGCCGTGAAACACGGGCATAGGCAGCAACACGCTTTTTCGGCTTTTCTGCCGTAATTTCAGGCTTGATTTTCCGTATGATTTTCATAGGGCATCGTCCTCCTTTCTGATTACCATATTAACCTATTTTCCACAGAATATCAAGCATTTTCCGAAAG
>DGHF01000092.1 GCA_002392545.1 Ruminococcus sp. UBA3855 | reverse complement strand
CAGGTGTAAGATTTCTGAAAAACAAACCCAACTCGTGGAAATCTTCAAAGTAGAAAATTCCGAATCCAATAATAATCACAATCTTGTTATAGATATGTCTCAATACAATCGGAATTTTACGCATTTTCTTTTTTCCGATTTTGGTTTCCAGCATGATGAACAAACCGTAATACAAGCCCCAAAGTACATAGTTCCAGCTTGCACCGTGCCAGATACCAGTACAAAGCCATACTACAAACAAACTCAGGTATTTGTTACGGATTCCGAATACTGGTAATGGCAACAAGTAATCACGGAAGAATGAACCGAGTGAAATATGCCATCTCTGCCAGAATTCCGTAATGTCTTTACAAAGAAACGGATGACGGAAATTTTCGTCAAAATGGAAGCCGAAAATTCTGCCCAAACCGATTGCCATATCGGAATATCCCGAAAAATCGAAATAAATATACATTGTATAAACAATAATGCCGTACCATGTTCCCAGAATGGTGAGGTTTTCAACATTTCCCTCCAGAAAATCTTCTGTAATCCGGAATAATTCATCTGCAAGCAATACTTTTTTAGCTAGACCGACAACAAATCTTGTCATACCTTCACTGACATCAGAAAGCGAAGTCTTTCTTTCGTCAATTTCTTCTGCAATAGTACTATATCTGACAATCGGTCCTGCGATTAACTGCGGGAACAGCGACACATACAACAGGAATTTCAGAAAATCTTTTTGTGGTTCGACTTTTTCCCAATAGCAATCAACTACATACGACATGACTTGAAACGTATAGAAACTGATACCGATGAGCTGTGTTATCTGCGGAACAGGAATATTGGCATGGAACAGAAAATCAATATTTTCCACCAAGAAACCGCTGTACTTGAAAATCCCAATCATGCCGATATTATAAATCAGACTGCCTATCAGCCAATGTCTGGCATGTTTGCTTCCTTGCTTTCCTGCGCCGATTCCACAGAAATAATTGACCACCGCACTAAGCAACAGCAACAAAATTCTCACCGGTTCGCCCCATGCATAGAACAGCAGGGAAAAGACCGTCAACACGATATTTTTGGCTTTCATTCCCGATGCCAGCGAGTAACTCACCAGACACAAAGGAAGAAACAAATACAAAAATATCAGACTTGAAAAAATCATGAATCCACCTCTTTTAGTTTAAAAACATTGCCAACATGTACTATTTTACACTATTCTGTTTTGTTTTGCAAGAGTCATTTCTAAAATTTCCTCTTTTTCACTGTTTTTCTATCAATCAATATAATTTGCAATCCATTTCCGGCATTGATTTTATGAACTTTGTAGAATCGGCATATTCCATCATAAAACCAAGAATTTCGGCAAAAATCAATTTAACTGATATTGCACAAAATAAAAAAAATACCCCTGCACACCATTTTCAGGGTATGCAGGGGAGAGATTTTTCACCGATTTTTCATAACGAAATGTTTCATCAAAGCGAGGTCAATAATATTGATTTTGCCGTCTGCGTTCATATCGGCATTTTCCCAGTTTGTCAGCGAACCTTTTTTCAAAAGCCACTTCTGCAACATGACGACATCAGGCAATGTGCATTCTCCGTCGTCATCCGCATCGCCCTTGACAGGCTGAATGGAAAGTCCGTACAGCTCCATTTCAGCGATATTACAGCAGTAAACGTCATCCAGATTCCAGCCGTTGTTCGGCTTTCCTTCCGGCACTTGATAGCGGACATAGCGGACGAGATTATCATTGGAAAGTGATATGCACTGCATGGAAAAATCAGGAAGCTTTTTAATTGTATGAATCGTTGTCCAGTTTTCACCATCTGCGGAAACTTCAAAGAATCCGTCCGGCATACGGTATTCATAGCCTTTTCGTGGACAATAGCCGATAGCTTTCAAGTTGTAGATTTTACCAAGGTCTGCCTGAACCCATCCATTTCCGAGACCGTCAAAATAAGTTGCGGTGTTTCCGTCAAAAACCTTGTTGTAATCTGTTGAGCCTTGATTTTTCCAAGAATTTGTACCGGAAACGGAAGCAGGAGTTAATTTTTCATAAGCTTCCGTGGGGTCAAGTTCTCCGTAAATTGCCATTTCAGCGATATTACAGCAATATACATCATCAGCATTATCATTATTAGTGGGCTTGCCTTCGGGCACGGCATAACGCACATATCTCGCTCTGTTTCCGCCTTCGAAACGGGAAATATAATGCATTGCAAAGGTGGGCTTGCTAGTGACAGTATAAGCTGTGCGCCAGTTCACACCATCTTCCGAAAGCTGAAACATTCCGTCCGTCATGCGGTATTCATAGCCTTTTCGTGGACAATAGCCGATTGCTGTCAAATCATAGACTGCGCCGAGGTCAGCCTGTACCCATCCATTTCCAAGACCGTCAAAATAAGTATTCAAATCTCCGTCAAAAACTTTGTTGTAATCTGTTGAGCCTTGATTTTTCCATGAACTTGTACCGGAAAGCTGATTTCCTGTCAATGGAATCTGATTTTCCAAATTGAGACCGCCGGAACAGTCGTTAATAATAAAGGTAGTAATGGAATTTGGTGCAAGGGAAGTATTGAGAATATCGCCTGAAACAGCGATATTTCCTATATC
>DGHF01000183.1 GCA_002392545.1 Ruminococcus sp. UBA3855 | reverse complement strand
AATGTGGTACTGTCCTGCATATTTCTGGCATTTATTGTCACATCCAGTATGTATCCGTGCCTGTCACATGCAGTCAGGGCATTGTAAGAACACCGCTTCCGGTGTCAGATAACCATATTCTGCGATATTCCTCAGAATCCAGTCAAATATTTCTTCTATCAATTCCTCTGTGAAACGATGCCTGAAATTATAACTCTACTGTTCTTCTTAAAGATGTTATTCCATACAAATGCTTCTTCCGTTGTTTTCACAGTACAAGTCCTCTACAAGCTCATAGATATAGCTGAAATTCACTGCTTCCTCTATTTTCCTCAGTAAATGGTCTGCCGACACAAAATCTTCCACGCAAAATTCTTCCCGTTCATTCCGCTTCTTTTCTTCTTTTCTCAACATGCTCTCCACCCCCTTTTCTCTATTATACCTTATCTATCAAAAAAAGTCCAGCTTTTTACTGGACTTTTTTGACAGGCTGCCGCCCTGATTCTTGTAAATCGGGGCGGATGTTCTTTATTTCAATTTTCCAGTCTGATGGAGATAACGGACAACGGCTTCTTCAATTGCCGAATAAATCGGCTCTAAGCTTTCCGGAATGATAATATCCTGAACGGACAAATCATACATGAATGCGACAGGTTTTCCCTGATATTCGCCGACAACTCCACACAACATTGTTTCCTTTTCTCGCAATGTTTCTGGAATTACTTCAAAATGCAGATTTTCATTCATGCAGTCAATTCATCAATAGCAAGTTTCATTCTGGAAATGGATTCTTCTTTTCCGAAAACTTCCATCAATTCCGTAGCACCCCCAGGAGTGATGCCCTTTCTTGCAATGGCAATGCGAACTGCCCACATGACAGCCCCTGCTTTTTTGCCGGAATCAGCGGAATATTGTTTCAGGAGTGCAAACAAGCTGTCATTGTCCCAATTTTCGGCACTTTCCAACAAAGGAAGAACTTCTTTCAAGGTTTCAAGGCAATTTTCCGGAGTGGTCTTGTTTTTCTTGTTGGTGTACAGGTCGGAAGTCATGTCAAGGCGATTGATGACAAAATCCGCCTTTTCTGCGATTTCCCCAAATGTATCAATTCGAGTATGCAGGAGGACAGCCAGTTTTTCAATGTTCACATAATCCGGACAAATTTCTTTCAGAATGGGCAATGCTTTTTCATTGTATTGGTCGTCAGGCAATTTCTTGATATATTCGGAATTGAACCATTTCAATTTCTCATAATCGAATACAGCCGGAGACTTGCTTAAACCCTCAATAGAGAAAGACTGTTTCAGTTCGTCCATGGTGTAGAATTCCTGTGTGTCCTTGCTTGCCCACCCTAAGAGGGCGATATAATTCACAATCGCTTCCGGTAAATAGCCGTCATTCACCAAATCTTGGAAGCTAACAGCTCCATGACGTTTGGAGAGTTTAGAGACATTGCCGTCTGCATCCTTTCCCATCAACAAAGGCAGATGAACATAATGCGGTCTTTCCCATCCAAATGCATCATACAATAAACAATATTTCGGAGTAGAAGTCAAGTATTCGTTACCACGCACAACATGAGTAACCCCCATCAGGTAATCATCCACCACATGACAAAAATTATATGTCGGGTAGCCGTCCGCCTTTATCATAATCTGGTCACGGAGTTCGGAATTTTCAATGCTGACTTCTCCATAAACTTCATCCACATAAGAAGTCGTTCCCTCATCGGGCATTCTCTGGCGGATAACATAGGGCTTTCCGTCTGTGAGATTCTGCGCAACTTCTTCAGCAGTGAGATTCCGGCAGTGTCCGTCATAGCCACCAATACCAATGTCATTTTTCAGCGATTCCAGTCTTTCAGCGGTACAGAAGCAGTAATAGGCATGACCGCTTTTGACAAGCTTTTCCGCATACTCTTTATAAATGGGGAGTCTCTCACTTTGGACATAGGGAGCGTGTTCACCGCCGACTACAGGGCCTTCATCCCATTCAATACCAGTTGTTTTGAGCGTTTGCAAAATCACATCTTCCGCACCCTCTACATGACGAACTTGGTCAGTGTCTTCAATGCGGAGAATGAATTTTCCCCCCTGAGACTTTGCAAGCAAATAAGAATACAACGCTGTACGCAGGTTTCCGATGTGCATAAATCCAGTCGGAGACGGCGCAAAACGTGTCACAATTGTTTCTGACATAATTATCTTTCCTTTCGTTTTGTTTGGTAAAAACCATTCTTATTATAACACAATCAGGAGCATTTGACAAGAGGGATTTTCCCAAAATCAAAAAATTTCCTGCCTGAAATGATTACTTTACATGACAGTAACAAAATTATTACAAAAAAATGTAAATTTACGATTGACATTTTTTGATGAATATGTTACAATGAAATTATCAGTAACTGCGCTCTGAGAGTAATTTAATTCATATCGGAGGTATCTTATGAAATTTTCTGACGGTCTCTGGCTCAACAAGAAGGGCTATCAGGTATTCTACGCAACACAGGCTTATGAAGTCTCTCACACGGAAAACAGCATTTCTGTATTTGCAACGACCAATGCAATTTATAATCGTGCCATGACATTGGGTGGTGTCACACTTGAAATCACTTACACTGCAATCGCAGATGATACCATCAGGGTCAATATTGTGCACCATAAGGGCTTTGTACATAATCAGCCGAAATTTAAACTGAACGAACCCGAAAATTATCAGGCTGTCATCAATGAAGAAGAGGGCTTTATTGAAATGACTGCCGGAAAAACAAAAGTCCGCATCAAGAAAGATTTTGACTGGGATGTTGAATTTTCTTATGATGGCAAGCGTTTAACAGGCGGTGCATGGCGTTCCACTTCCTACATTGAGGAAAATCAATTTCTCGCAGAATCCAGAATGCACATGCAGAAAGATGACCAGTTTTTCAATGACCCTGTTGATGCTCATACAGCTTATACCCGTGAACAGCTTTCTCTTGACGTGGGCGAATGTGTTTACGGTTTCGGAGAAAAATTCACGACATTTGTCAAGAACGGTCAGAATGTCGAAATCTGGAATTCTGACGGCGGAACTTGTTCCGAACAGAGTTATAAAAGCATTCCCTTTTATGTTTCTTCAAAAGGCTATGGTGTATTCGTGAATAGCTCCGGAAAAGTGAGCTATGAAGTGGCATCTGATACAGTTTCGAAAGTTTCTATGACATTGGCTGGTGAGGAGCTGGAATATTATTTCTTTGGCGGTGAGAATCTGGAACAGGTACTTGTCAAGTACACTGACCTGACCGGAAAACCGGCACTCCCTCCGGCGAAATCTTTCGGTCTGTGGCTGTCAACCTCCTTTACAACCGATTATAATGAGGAGACTGTCAACAAGTTCATTGATGGCATGACGGAGCGTGATATTCCGCTGAATATGTTCCATTTTGACTGTTTCTGGATGAAAGGCTTTGAATGGACGAATTTTGAATGGGATACCACACAATTCCCCGACCCGCCCGCCATGCTGGAACGTCTGCACAAAAAGGGCTTGGATACCTGCGTATGGATTAACCCCTATATTTCACAGCGTTCAAAGCTGTTTGATGAGGGTATGGAAAACGGCTATTTCATCAAAAACAAAGACGGTTCAATTTTCCAGACTGATTTGTGGCAACCCTCTATGGCAATTGTCGATTTCACCAACCCCAAAGCTTGTGAATGGTTCGGGAATCATATCAAGAGACTGGCAGAAATGGGTATTGATGCTATTAAGACAGATTTCGGCGAAAGAATCCCGACGGATGTTGTCTATTATGACGGCTCAGACCCCATCGCTATGCATAATTATTACACATATTTATATAATAAAGTCGTATTTGAAGCATTGGAAAGCGTAACCGGAAAAAATAAGGCTGTCCTGTTCGCAAGAAGTGCAACGGTTGGCGGTCAGAAATTCCCTGTCCATTGGGGCGGTGACTGTTCCGCAGAATTCACCTCCATTGCGGAGACATTAAGAGGCGGTTTAAGTCTTTGTTCGTCTGGTTTCGGGTTCTTCTCCCATGATATTGGCGGATTTGAGCAGACTGCAACAGCAGACGTTTACAAGCGTTGGTGTGCATTTGGGTTATTGTCCACGCATTCCAGACTGCATGGCTCAACCTCTTACCGTGTGCCGTGGGCTTATGAAGAAGATACCCCCGACAACCCCGAAAATGCTTGTGCTGTCCTGAGATTCTTCACGAAGTTAAAGGGCAGACTGATGCCATATCTCTTCGCACAGGCCGTCAAGACCCATGAAACCGGTATTCCCATGATGAGACCAATGGTCATGAGTTTCACTAATGACCCTGCTGTGCCCTATCTTGACAAACAATATATGTTAGGTGATACGCTCCTTTGTGCGCCTGTCATGAACCCTGAGGGAACAGCTGACGTTTATCTCCCTGCCGGAACTTGGACGGATATTATCACAGGCGAAACCTACGAGGGCGGTCGTTTCATCCGCAGAAAATGCAATTTCTTGGAAATGCCTGTCTTTGCAAGAGAAAATTCGATTGTCGTTTATGGCAATTTCGAAAAAAATACTGTCTATGACTATGTTCAGGATGCAGAAGCGGTCATTTATAACCTGAAAGACGGCGCAACTGCTGAAACCAAAATCTATGACAGTGAAGCCAACCTCGAAATTACTATCACTGCAACCAAAAACGGCGATACCATCACAATCGCAACCACTCCCACAGAAAAGACTTTCACTGTTTCTGTATTTGGCACAGACAAAAAAATCACTCTGGGCAGAGATGTTACTCCTGCAACTCTGTAAACTGACAACCATTCCAGAAAGGAAGTTTTTCATATGGCAAATAATACATCTCAAGAGCCAGAATACATCTGGACAGACCGGAAGCGTACTTTTTTAGGTCTGCCGTGGTCGTTCACGGTCTATTTCCTGACAAAATCGAAACTCATCTGCCGGAGAGGATTTTTCAATATTGTAGAAGATGAAATTGACCTCTACAAAATCACAGATAAAAAACTTCTCCTCCCATTGGGTCAGAGAATGTTCGGGTGTGGAACAATCCACATTGACAGCCGTGACGTATCATTGCCACAATTCGACATGGGAAGTATTAAAAACCCTCGTGATGTCATAAACCTGCTGGATAAATGCATCACGGAACAGCGTGACCGTTACGGAATCCGTGGGCGTGACCTCTACGGCGCACCACATCCCCCTCACCATTATGACGATAACGATGATGATGACGGTGACTCTGACCAATCATAATTTATTTGAATCCAAATCAGAAAGGAACTCTGTCGCATGAATGCCACTCTTTACCCCCCGAAAGGGGAAGGGCTGGAAAGCCTGATTACTGAAAAAATATCCTGCTGGGAACGTCTGAAAGCCGAAACAAGACCGATTTTCATTTATGGAATGGGTGACGGCGCAGCAAAAATTATGTCTGTTTTTCAGAAATATGGAATCACGGTTGCAGGTGTTTTCGCTAGTGATGAATTTGTAAGGGGGCATTCTTTCGCCGGATTTCATGTGCATAAGCTTTCCGAAGTCGAGGAACTTGTGGAAGATTTTGTCATTGTTCTGGCATTTGCGGCAGGGTATGCATCTTTGATTGACTACATCCGTGAACTTTCGCAGAGACATACCCTGTATGCGCCGGATGTCCCTGTGATTGGCGGAGGGCTTTTCACATATGAATATTGCATGGAACATTTGCAGGAACTGAATGCTGTTTATGAAAGTCTGGCTGATGACGAGTCAAGACGTGTTTATCTGAATGTCATTCAATACAAAATCAGCGGAAATATTGCCTATCTGGAGGATATTTCCACCCCTGCGGATGAAATTTACAGAAATATTCTCCGTCCCTCTAAGAATGAAGATTTTGTCGATTTAGGCGCATATAACGGGGATACTATCAGAGAATTGCTCAATTACACCACCATGAAATACCATACAATTTATGCAGTTGAGCCCGACAAGCGGAATTATAAAAAGCTTGTGAAATTCATTGAATCGGTCAATATGAAGCGTGTCAATGCGTTGCATTGTGCGGCATGGTGCACGGATACGGAATTATTATTCAATTCCCGTTCCGGTCGTCAGTCGGCATTGAGTTCGACAGGCGACAGCCTTTCCGCAAGAAGTGTGGATTCTTTGCTTGATGGTGAGCCTGTTTCGTTCCTGAAAATGGACGTGGAAGGCTACGAGCGTGAAGCATTATGGGGAGCAGCGAAATCAATTTATCAGTATCAGCCGAAACTTTCCGTTTCGCTGTATCACAGAAATCAGGATATTTTCGAATTACCCTTGCTTGTGAAAAAGCTCAATCCTGATTATCAGCTTTATATCCGGCACAGGCTCTATATTCCGGCATGGGAAACCAATCTCTATGCCGTTACGGAGTCGCAGCCGTAAAACACAAGCTAACCCTTAAAGGAGGATGATACCAATGGCAAGTTCCCATAAAATCGCCGTTGCCTTGATACTTTCCGTCATGGCAATCGCATGCAGTCCCTTTTCCGTTTCCGCCTCTGCGGAGGAAGCTGACACCATTCAGTACGGATGGAAAATCAAAAACGGAAAACATTATTATTATAATGAGGACGGCACGAAGGCAACCGGCGAAACTGAAATTGACGGAATTACTTATTTGTTCGGTTACAGCGGTGCATTGAAAACCGACTGGCAGACCATCAACGGAAAACGCTATTATTTCGACCCTGTTTCAGGTTCTCCGGTTTATGGCTGGATGGATTATTTCGACAGCCGTTACTACATCTCTGAAACGGAGGGAAAACTCACCGGTTTGCAATGCGTTGAAGATGAATGGTATCAGTTTGAAGAAGACGGCGCACTGAAAGAAGCTGTCACACAGGACACAATCCCTGATACAGAAAATTCTGAAAATCAAGAAAATCAAGTCATTCCTGCTGAAACTGTTCCTGTTGAAACGGAAACAACCCCTATTGAATCCAATGCTGATGCTGTTTCCGGATGGTATGAAACCGAAGAGGGAAAGCTTTATTATGCTGACCCTGAAACCAATCAGCCCATTTTCGGCATGGTGGAAGTTGACGGCAAACACTACTACATCACAGAAGAATCGGGCGTTCTGCACGGTGCACGGTACATCAATAACAATGTCTATGTATTCAGTCAAGATGACGGCTCAGCTGTCAGCAGTTGGTACAATCTTGGAGATGATTACTATTATTTCGACAGTGAAACACTCTCCAAAAAGAAAGGACTGCTGCGACTGGGGGACAAGCTGTATTATCTGTCTGAAGATGACGGGCATATGATGACCGGATGGATTGATACTGACGGCAGTCAATATTATTTCGGCTCTGATGGTGTGGCTTTGACTGGTTTGGTTCATATCAATGATTTTACCTACTATTTCGCAGAAGATGGAAAAATGCTCACTGGATTCCAGAATATTGACGGCGTTTCACGTTATTTTGACGAAGTCGGTGCAATGCTGACTGGCTGGCTGAATTTGGAAGACGGACGTTATTATTTCGATGAGACAGGTTCTCAGCTGTTCGGATTCCAAAATATTGACGGAACAACCTATTATTTCGCAGACGGCGGAAAAGCTATCTCCGGCTTGTGGGACATCCTTGGAAATACTTATTATTTCCATGAAAGCGGTGCAATGGCTGTTGGTCTGACGGATATCGGCAACAATACTTATTATTTTGACGAAAATGGTATCTGCTGTTATGGGTTGCAGGAAATCAACGGCACAACTTATTATTTCCATGAAGGCGGTACAATGGCAAAGGGCGAAACCATCGACATTGACAATTATCATTATCGTTTCCTTGAAGATGGTTCACTTGACCTGAAATACAATGATGATGCCATCATGCTGGATGTTGTCAGCTTCAAGCAATTTGACACACAATGGAAAAATACATCTCTTGGCAATTCCACCATTGGCAGTATTGGCTGTCTGCTGACTTCCATGTCAATGCTGGAATCCTACAAAACCAATACCGTTATTACTCCCCCCTCCATGAAACAGCTCATGAATTTCACTTCCGGCGGTGCTTTGTCAAACTGGAATGATATTGTCAACATGGGCTATACCGTGGAAACATATAACGAGGGAATCAGTCAGGATGTAATGAAGCGTATTTATTCCGCTTTGCTGAATAATCATCCTGTCATGTTCGGAAGCAAGCAGTCAAACGGCAATCAGCATTATGTGGTTGTCACTGGCTACACAGCAGCCCCGACAGTATTTCTGCCGGAATGTTTCTTAATCAATGACCCTGGCTCAAGCTGGAACAATTACCTCTCCGAACATCTTGCAAAATTCCCGAACGTTTACAAACTGGTTTATTAAACAAGAAAGAAGTCCTGATATGTGTCGGGACTTCTTGTTTTTTCTGTCACAAAAAATACTTGCTTTTTTCATCAAAAGGCGGCATTCCTCCCCGTCCTCTTAGGTCGGGGAGGAATGCCGCTCCCTCCTTTCGTTCTTGACAAATAAAAATAAATATGCTATACTATAATCAGACGGATTTGTGAGATATATATGCTATAATGGAATTGCTATGATATTCTGAAATTTTAAACAAGGAGCTGAAAACCATGAACTATCAGGAAGCAAAAGCAAAATTGGAAACTTTGGGACAGTCCCACCTTCTCCGCTGGTATGATGAACTCGGCGACATGGAACAGGAAGCACTTCTTTCACAGATTGAAGCTCTTGACCCTGCTCTGCTGGAGGTCTTCAAAAATTACAGCAGTTCCGGCGAAAGTGTCCGTGGAGTGATTGAACCCCTTGGGGCTTTGACCATGGAAGACATTGCCGAAAATAAGGAACATTTCGAATCTGCTGGTCTTGAGGCAATCCGTCAGGGAAAAGTCGGTGCTGTCCTGCTTGCGGGCGGAATGGGAACACGTCTCGGATTTGATAAGCCGAAGGGAATGTTTGATATTGGTGTCACTCATCCGCTGTATATCTTTGAGTGTCTGATTCATAACCTGATGGATGTCGTTGACAGGGCTGGCACATTTGTTCCGCTGTTCATCATGACAAGCGAAAAGAACGACGAAGACACAAGGGAATTTTTCGAGGAACAAAAATATTTCGGCTATAATCCCGAATATGTTCATTTCTTTGTGCAGGATATGGCGCCAGCTGTTGACCCGAGCGGTCAGATTTTACTGGAAGAAAAAGGCAGAATTGCCACTTCTCCGAACGGAAACGGCGGTTGGTTCTCTTCCATGGTAAAAGCTGGTTATCTGGGATTATTACAGCGTGAGGGAATCGAATGGCTGAATATTTTCGCAGTCGATAACGTCCTGCAAAGAATCGCTGACCCCTGCTTTATCGGTGCAACAGTTCTTTCCGGCAGTGAATCCGGCGCAAAGGTCGTTGCAAAGGCTGACCCTCAGGAGCGTGTCGGGGTGCTCTGTCTGGAAGACGGCAAGCCCTCCATTGTGGAATATTACGAAATGACTGACGAAATGATTACACGCAGAGAACCGGACGGAAAACTTTCTTACAATTACGGCGTTATCCTGAATTATCTGTTCCGCACGGATAAACTCACGGAAATTCTGAATAATTCTCTCCCTGTTCACGTGGTCAATAAGAAAGTCCCTTATGTGGATGAGAATGGAAATCTTGTCAAGCCCACTGAACCAAATGCCTACAAGTTTGAAACGCTGGTTCTGGATATGATTCATCTGCATGAATCCTGCCTTTCCTATGAAGTGCAAAGAGATTATGAATTTGCCCCTGTCAAGAATCCTGACGGCGTTGATTCTGTTGTGACTGCCCGTGAACTCCTGAAGAAAAACGGTGTGACAATCTAAATGGACAGAAAATACGCCTCTGCATTGGAGCACGTGCCTCTTTATGCAGAAGCAGTGGAACAAATTGTGCAGGACAGTTCAGACCGATTTTCTGAACTGACTGCACAAGTGACAGCACCAGTGTTATTTTCCTATGTGTGGAATATTCTCAGACAGGCGGAAAGAATGGGCTTGAAACGGCTTTACTTTCTTTCCAGAGACGGCTATCTTCCGTTTGAAATTGCAAAAGAAATTACAAAAGTATGCCCTGTTTCAGTGGAAATGAAATATTTATACGGTTCTCGTCTGGCACTCCGTCTCCCCTGCGTGCATAGGCTTGACAGAGAAGACGGCATGAGCCTGTTATTATACCGAGGTTCAAAACAGACATTACAGCACATTCTGAACCGTGCCAGCATCACCAGTGAGGAACGCAGACAAATTTGTGAAGAATTGAATTTTCCGGAAGAATTCGCTGAAAAAAAGCTTTCTTCCAGAGAATATCACGAAATTTGTTCTGCTTTGCGGTCTTCTGTCCGTTTCCGTCAGGCATCCTTGATGCATTCCCGTGAGGCTTATACAACCGCCTACAGATATTTTGTGCAGGAAGGACTGACAGAAGGAGTCCCATTTGGAATTGTCGATATTGGCTGGACGACGGAAATTCAGCGCAGTCTCCGGCAACTCCTTGACGGCATTCCGCCCATCACAGGCTTTTACTTTGGACTGACAGAAGTTTCCGGTATTGCTGACGGTGTTTGCAATACATGGTATTTTTCCCCTGAAAGCAATCTCCGCTTACAGACACGATTCAGCAAAAGCCTTTTCGTCAATATCTGCAATGCCCCGCACAGCATGACAAAAGGGTATCAGGAAAAGAACGGTCGTTTTCTTCCGGTATTGCAATCGGAAACGGAAACCATCAATCCCATTTTCAGGACACAGATGGAAGTATGTCGGAAATTCGCTTCTTATTGTGCCGGAAAAATCCAGTACAACCGTTTTGACAAAAATTTGCATCGGGAAATGTGCATCCGCCTTCTGACTGGTCTGATGTACCGCCCCACAAGAGAGGAAGCATTATTATTTTCTATGTTGCCTTGTCGGGATGCAGATTCTCTGGTCACGGAAGAAACCATTCTCAGGGAGCATTTATTTTTCCATCGTTCCTTGCACAATCTCCGGAAAGAAGACCGCCCTGAAAGTCTGCCGTGGAGTTATGGTTCACTTGCTGTCAGCAATCTTCCCATGCAGGTGCTCCGCCGTTCAGCACTTCGTCATGAAGAAACTATGTATTATTTATTCCAGCAGATTCACAACAAAAAATGAATTTTGTCCCCGATGCCTGAAAAACGTCGGGGACAAAATTCGTTTTTGGGAAATTTGACAGAATCCATTGACATTTTATCTAAAAAGAGTTATAATAAGAGTATAATTATTATGCAGACATTCAGCGGTTAGGCTCTGTATCAAATCAGAATAAACCTTGTAAGAGAGGGGGACACTGTACCGCCAGTGTATGATTTATGAATAAAAATTTAATTTTGTGGATAGAAGCCCTGTTTGCAGTACTTTCTATGTGGGTTCTGTTTATGGCAGAAACATATCCGGAACATTCCATGTTTGCACTGCGTTTGTATATTTTCCTGCTGATTGGAATTACAGTAGGAATGGTGATTGCCGTGCGGTATTATCAAAGCCAGCACAGCACCGTTGACATCAATCGTATTTGTGAAATGGTACGTTCCATTGATGCGCCTGCTTTCATCTGGTCGGATGACCTCGAAACGCTCTACACCAATGAACCAATGGCGGAATTGCTTGGAGTGGAAGAGAATGAAGAAATCAAGGACAGTGCTGTATTGTTAGGAAGTTTCTTCCATAAAATCGGTCTTAGTCCCAAAGATGCCGCTGATACCCTAGAGGGTACTAGCTACGACAGCGGTATTGAAACCGAAGAGGGCACAAAGCGATATATCAGCTGGACAACCTCTGCCCTGATGGAAAGCTCAAAGGCTTCATTGTATCTTTCCATTGGTTTTGAAACGACCGAACTGGAAGAAACGGCTCAGGAACTTTCTGCCTATGCGCAAAATCTTGCATCCTCCCAGAACCGTTACCAGATTTCCATGAGACTTTCCGGCATTGGTATGCTCCTTTGTGAAAGCGTCAGACCGGAATATTATGTTTCAGACGAAGCAAAAGCTTTTCTTGGAATTGAGGAAAACTATATTTCATTTGCAGATTTCCATAACAAACTGCATCCCGATGACAGAGTGAAATTTAATGACTACCTCCGCAGAATCGGCGAAACCAGACCCGATGCAGATGCTACAACTCACCCACGCATAATGGAACTGCGAATCAGTGCCAACAATGACAAGCATTATACTTGGTACGCCTATCATTATCATGAAAATTTGCTTTCTCCCAGCGGTCTGCCGTTGGTAGGCGGTGCTTTGATTGATATTACCATGGAAAAGGCGAAAGATGCTTATATTGAAAAACTCGCCTACATGGATGAAATCACTGAAATTTACAACCGTAACAAGCTCATGAGTGACGGCGAAGAACTTTATCAACAGTGTCAGGACATTCAGCAGACTTATTGGGTGATGGTTCTGGATATTGACCGTTTCCATATTATCAATGATTCCTACGGCTATGAAAACGGTGACAAGGTTCTGAAAGATTTCGCTCATATTCTCTGCAAATATACCATCAACGGCGGTTTTGCTGCCCGTGTCAGTGCGGATAATTTTGTTATTGTATTGAATGACCCCTCTGTATATGCAGACGAGGAAATGCCCGTCCGCATTCTTGAACAGATTCGCAGTGAAATTGAAGTCATGGAAACCAATGATTTCAGACAGTTTTCTATCACTTGTTCCGCTGGTTTTGCGAAACTTCCGCAAGATGGAAATAATTTCCATGAAGTTGTAGAACATGCAGAATTTGCGCTTGCAATGGGCAAGAGTGAAATTTCCTACATGATGGGCTATGATGCCATTATGCACGAGGAAATTATGAACCAGAGCGAAATGGAAAAAGAGCTTGCAAATGCCATTGAATTGCGCCATTTACAGCTTTATTATCAGCCAAAAGTTGACCTCAAAGACCCCGAAAAACACATCATGGGCGCAGAAGCCCTCATCCGCTGGATTAAGCCGGACGGAACAATGATTTCTCCTAATGTCTTCATTCCCATTGCAGAAAAAACCGGTATGATTTCCAAAATCAGTAATTTTGTACTCTGCGAAGCCGTGGAGCAGACTGCAAAATGGCAAAAAAAAGGACTTTCTCCAATTGTCATGTCAATTAACTTTGCATCTGGTGACTTTTATCAGGCTGATGTGTGTGATGTGGTCATGGAACAGCTCAACAAGTTCGGACTTGAACCGAAATGGCTTGAATTGGAACTCACAGAACGTCTGGCATTGGGCGACATCAATTACACTGTTCAGCAGATGAATTCTCTCCGTGAAAAAGGAATCCTGCTTGCAATGGATGACTTTGGAACAGGCTATTCCTCTTTAAGCTATATTCAGTTACTGCCGTTGACCCTGCTCAAACTTGACCGCTCTTTCATCATTGAGATTGAAACGGATAAAGTCGCTCAGGAAATTGTATCCGCTGTTATCAAAATCGCACGCTCTATGGAAATTGAAACCATTGCAGAGGGTGTGGAATATGAGGGACAGTCCAAAATTCTGGAACGCATGGGATGTGACTATATTCAGGGCTATCTGTACGGAAAGCCTATGAATGCAAGAGATTTCGAAAAACGTCTCGAAATTAACACCTACGGAGAGGAACAGTCATAATCATTACAACCTGCAAAAATTACGGTACTTATGCCGTTGCTGGGAGTGCCTTGGTACTTCCGGCGGTTGGCTTTTCATTAAAATTATATTTTATTCCAATATTAAAGGAGGAAATTCAAATGAGCAAAAAAAGAATCGGTATTCTGACCAGTGGTGGCGACTGCCCCGGACTGAATGCAACCATCAGAGGCGTTGTCAAAGCTTGCTATGAACGTTTCGGAGAAGACAATGTTCAGATTGTCGGCATTTCCAACGGCTATTACGGCTTGATTCACGGACTTTGCAGAGATATGCAGCCTTCGGAATTTTCCGGCATTCTCACACAGGGCGGTACAATCCTCGGCACAAAACGTCAGCCGTTCAAAATGATGACTGTCATCGGTGACGACAATATCGACAAAGTGAAAAACATGGTCGAAACCTATAACAAGCAGAAACTGGACTGCCTTCTGACCCTCGGCGGAAACGGTACTCACAAAACTTCTAATCTTCTCGCTGATGCTGGTCTGAATGTTATCGGATTGCCGAAGACCATTGATAATGACCTCTACGGCACAGATGTGACTTTTGGCTTCCATACAGCTGTTGACATTGCTACAGATGCCCTTGACAGACTGCACACTACCGCTGCAAGCCATTCCAGAATTATCGTTTGTGAAATCATGGGTAACAAAGCCGGATGGCTCACACTTTATGCAGGTATCGCCGGCGGTGCAGATATTATCCTGCTCCCCGAAATTCCTTATGACATTGACAAGGTTTGTGATGCTGTTGTCAGGAGAGCACAGAAAGGAAAGACTTTCTCCATTCTCGCTGTCGCTGAAGGTGTCAACGATATCGAAATCGCTAAGCTCAAAAAGAAACAGCGTGAACAATATCACGTTGAAAACGGAAACGATACCGCAAGAATCGCTGCTCAGATTCAGAAAAATACTGGCATTGAAGCTCGTGTATGTGTTCCGGGACATATGCTCCGTGGCGGTTCTCCAAGTGCTTACGACAGAATGCTTGCGACACAGTTCGGTGTACACGCTGCGAAGCTCATTGCAGATGAAAAATTCGGGCGCACGGTTGCGATGGTTGACGGAAAAGTTACTTCCAATAAACTCGAAGACATTGCAGGCAAGAAAAAGCTCGTTGACCCCAATGGTCAGCAGGTTCAAACCGCCCGTGACCTCGGTATTTCGTTCGGTGACTAAAACAGATATAAATACCCCCTCCATAAATGCGGAGGGGTTATTTTTTACAATGTTTCAAGCAAATTTCCGCTCTTTTTTCTCAGCAATTTCATTTTCCTGCTTCTCAACCAGTCCTTCCAGAAACTGTTCCAATCGTCCCTTGTTGCGTTCTGTGAGGGAAATATATTTTTCAATCACTGCCAGTTCATCGTCGCCCAATTCCGGCTTTTTGATTCCCTGCTTGTAATTTGTCCGTCCGGCGATATAGTCTAAACTCACATTGTAGAAATCCGCAAGCACAACGGCGAAATCCAACGGAACAGAATGTTTCCCCTGTTCGTAATTTGTGTATGTGGTTTTGTGCATGAAAAGTTTTTTACAAAGCTGTTCCTGTGTCAAGTCGCTGTCTTCTCTCAAATCCCTGATTCTTTGGTAATGTTGCATAAAAGCATAAGCCCCCTTTATCGTATTTCAACAAAATTATACCACAAATTATGTTTTTGGCTTGGCAAATTACAATAAAAGATGTATGATAAATGCGTAATACAACAAATGTTGTATTTTAATTGTTATCATCTAAGGAGGTGAGGGGAATGGCTTCTCGTATAAGGAGAGTTTCATCTAAAAAAGAATTTGAACAAGTTATTGATGATTTTGTTACCACTGGGTATGAAATTACCAGCAGAGGGGAGACAAGCGCAAACTTAATCAAACGGAAAAAAAAGAACCATGGATTGGTTGCTTTGCTCACAGTATGGTGGACATTGGGAATCGGCAATTTAATATATGCATTCATCCCAGCAAAAATTGAAGATGAAGTTCTTGTAAAAATTGACAATGATGCTAATGCTTAAAAGAAACCCCCTCCGCAAGCGCAGAGGGGGTAATTATTTTATATGAAATTTTGGTATCAGTCAAGGTCAAACAACTGATGGTAGAAATTAGAATAGTCCTTTCTGTCCTCTTTGGTGAAAGCGATTGCAGAAGAGGGGTGCAGGTTCATTTTTCCGGTCAGGAGATACTGCACATCATAGCCCCATTTCAAGCCTTCTTCTTTGAGTTTGAGAGTGTATTCTTCATAGAAACGCAGAATCGGAGTGATATTGTACTTCGGGTTTTTGAGGAAACCAAGCAATAATTCCATACCGCAGTTACCTGCACCACGTCCCATGCTTCCAACAGTCGCATCTAACAGGCTTGCACCCATAGAACATGCTTCAATGGTGTTCGCAAAAGCCATTTTCTGGTTATCATGTGCATGAATGCCGACTTGTTTTCCGGCAGGTTCCATATATTCAAGGTACATTTTTGTCAGTTGCTGAATCTGTTCAGGGAACAATGCGCCGTAGCTGTCCACAATGTAAACGGCTTTAATCGGAGAATCTGCAAGCAATGTCAAAGCTTCCTGAATGTCAGGGGTGTTTGCTTTGGAGATTGCCATAATATTGCAAGTGGTTTCATAGCCCAGAGATGAAGCATATTCAATCATGTCAATCGCTGCGGGCATGGTATTGATATAAGTAGCCACCCGAACCATATCAATGACACTTTCCTCTTTCGGCAATAAATCACGCTGGAGATTTGTTCTGCCAACATCAGCCATGACGGAAAGTTTCATATCAGTGGGGTTGTCGCCTACGATACGGCGGAGAGAATCTTCTTTGCAGAATTTCCAGTCTCCGAAATCTTCAACCTTGAAAATGTCGGTATCTGCAAGGTAGCCCATTTCCATATAATCTACACCGGCACGAATATTCGCCAGATAAAGAGCCTTGACAAATTCATCTGTGAAGAAAAAACTATTGACCAATCCGCCATCACGGATTGTCGCATCAAATACCTGAATATCAGGTCTGTAAGTCATTAAGTTGCCTTTGCGTTCCATTGCAACATCCTCCTCAATATTTTTACGATTTAAAGCTTTTATGTGTTTATGCACTAAATCGCTGCAATAATATCATACCACGAATGCAGACAAAAATCAAGCTTTTTTTATTGAAACGGATAAAATTCATGGAAAATCACAAAATCCCATCTGAATCAAGACGGGATTTTATGAATTATGATGCTTTACCAAGGAATATATTTTTCATTAACAAAATAAACCAGCTGAGACAGGCGGAGATTTTCAATCTTTGCACCGTTCTGAATTGCTTCACTAATGGCATGGAATTTTGCACTCATGGCAAGAATCTGATTGATTTCTTCTTTAGAGGGTCGCTGTTTGCGGAGATACTGTTCCACAGCGTCTTCAATATAGCCATAACTGCGCACCTGCGATTTTTTCAGTTCAATTTCGGGCTTGCCACGATTGACAACCGGAATTAAGGTATCATTATCACGGAACTGTACCACCATGTGAGCGAAAATTTCCGGCAAAAAGGAAATTACTTCCATTGCAACCGAATCATTCGGGGCTAATTCCCGAACCATTGCATCTGTTTTGGAGCGTGATTCTTCGTTGTCCACATTCTGATAAAGACGGATTGCACGGAATGTCAGTTCCCCCACTTCCTGTTTGGTAAAGGGGCAGGGCTGATATGTTTCCTCTTTTTGGATGAGCAGAATAAAAGTCTTGTCGGAAGAAAAGCCGGATATTGCATGATTTCGGCTGATAACGTCTTTTTCCAGAATTTCCGTCAAATCAGGGTAGACAATGCCGTTAATTCGTGCCTCACAGTTAGGAATTCCACTCAGGGAGGAAGAGAACAATTTCACCCAATAACAGCGTTTTGTCCCTAAATAATGCGGAATTTCGTCTTTGATAAGTTCCCATAAGTCAACGCTTTCGCCGTCCCCCATGTGCATGTTGGCACGAGTACAAGGAATGCGGAAATTACATTTTCTGCCCATGATGTCAGCCGTCAGCCAGTTGTCACAGTCACACTTGAAAGCTGCTAACAAGAATGTAAACACCACTGCACAGAAATTCTCTGTCCCCCGTTTCATCGCTTCGTCAGGGGTTTTCCCAACACCTGCACAGGATTCCACCATCTCTTCATCAAACCACGGATGCTGAACAATGAACAGCAACTGCACATTATACATATTATTGCCGTGTGCCATCTGTCCGAATTCTAATTTCAGTCTGAGACGATATTCCGGATACCACAGAGAATCATTCTGCATTTCACCGCCCGCACATTTTTCAGCGACCATTGCAAGCAGTTCCTTCCTGTCAAGAGTCGGTTCAATTAACAGGTTTTCGGGCTTGTCTGCGGTTGCAGTTTCTGGCTGGGCTGGAGTGCTGACAGCCTTTTCGGATTTGTCAGTATTTTTTTTAAACTGGTCAAAAAATCCCATTATTGCAATACCTCACAATCATTATTTTTATTCAGTATAACACAGAATTGATAGAAATGTCAAGTATTCACTTGCTTTTATGGGAAAAATATGGTAAAATCAAATCAGTAAAATTTGTTTCATCTGATGCGCCCGAAAATATGACAGCCATTCCATAAATTGTTATCATATGTTCACCGTTTTGACCTTGACTTTTTGCCGTATTTGTGGTATGCTGTAACATGGGATTGATTGATAGAAAGGAGAATTCAGTATGTCGACAGAAACAGAACAGGAACAGAAAGAAAATTCCTCCGCTTTGCCCGATGAAACTGAAAAAAATGACGATAATGACGAATATATGTCTGAAGAAGAGGAAAACGCTCTTGAAGAAAAAGAACAGCGCAGAATCAATAAAACAGCATTGGGACTGATTGTTTTTTCCGTATTCGGACTGATTGCCGCCGCCGTCCTGTATCTGCTGGAAAAGACAGGCGGTATCTGTGTGGGGTATCCTCTCCCAATGTATACACTTCCATTGGTATGCATGGCGGCTTGTTTTTTGGGGATGATGATGGCTTTATTTATCGTGAACCGGAATTCGTTCGCTATGGTTATCATGGTATTTAGCGGATGGATGATACTGGCGATTTACGGTCTGAACAATTTGCAAGAACCAGAACAGATTACACGAACCATTCCCAACACTGAAAAAGAAGTCATTCTAACCATGACCACTACTCCATTTTCGTCCATTTTTACCATTGATGACCCTATCAAGGAATATGTTATTTCCCGACGCTGGCGAATTCCTGTTCCCAGCCGAAGCAAGTCCCTTGACGAACTTGTCACAATGGAACTACAGGACAATCAGGAAGTCTGGTTTTATTATGAAGACCGCCTTTGGGCTGTTTATGACACTGAAAAAGACGACTGGTATAATGTCCTTGATTATGACGACAAAGACGGAAAAATTGCTCAACTTTTTGAAACCACCACTGTCACAACCCGTTCCACTACTACCACAAAGGCTAAAAATTGGGACAGAAACGTCTATACTTCCACAAGTGGCAGTACCTCCACTTCCGGCAGTACATATTCTTCCCTCTCCTCACGTACTACCACTACCAAAGCAACAACTATCACCACAAAGGCTACTACCAAAAGCCTCTATAAACGCTGGAACTGATAAAAAATCCCCTCTCTGTCAAAAGAGAGGGGTATTTTTTTGAATTGACAATCAGGATTCTTTTGCCTTTGTTGCAATCTCTGTGAGGAGTTTGGAAAGCAGTTCTTCCATTGGCATTACTCCGAGATTGTCGCCCTTGCGGGTACGAACGGAAACAGTCTTGTCATTGACTTCATTATCGCCGACTGTGAGCATATAGGGAATCTTTTCCAAAGTTGCTTCACGAATCTTCTTGCCCATCTTTTCAGCACGTCCGTCAATGGAACAACGAATTCCGGCATTTGTCAACTGTTCACGGACTTCATTCGCCCAGTCAAGATGACGGTCTGCAATCGGAATAATTTTCACCTGTTCCGGCGCAATCCATAACGGCAATGCACCTGCAAAATGTTCCAGCATATATGCCAATGTACGCTCAAAGCATCCGAGAGATGTTCTGTGGATGATGTAGGGCATTTTCTTTGTGCCGTCTCTGTCAATGTATTCCATACCAAATTTGGCTGCCAGCATCATGTCAATCTGAATGGTAACAAGTGTATCTTCCTTACCATAGACATTCTTATACTGAATATCAAGCTTTGGGCCATAGAAAGCAGCCTCATCAATGCCGATTGTATATTCCAGTCCGAGATTATCAAGAATACGCCCCATTGCAGATTGTGCCTGTTCCCACTGTTCCGCTGTGCCTTCATATTTGTTCTTCGGGTTTGCAGGGTCCCACTGTGAGAAACGATAAGTACAGCTGTCAAGCAGTCCTACCGTGCCAAGGAAATACTTGACAAATTCCAGACAGCCCCTGAATTCTTCTTCCAGCTGTTCCGGTGCAAGAATGTAATGTCCTTCGGAAATCGTAAATTGACGGACACGAATTAAACCATGCATCTCGCCGGAATCTTCATTTCTGAACAGTGTGGAAGTTTCTGTTAATCTCATCGGCAAATCACGATAGGAACGCTGTTTATTTAAAAATACCTGATACTGGAAAGGGCAGGTCATAGGACGCATTGCAAAACATTCTTTCGTTTCGTCGTAGGGGTCGCCAATGACAAACATTCCATCTAAATAATGGTCCCAATGTCCGGAAATCTTGAAAAGGTCACGCTTTGCCATCAAGGGGGTTTTCGTCAGTAAGCATCCATGCGCCTGTTCATAGTCTTCTACCCATCTCTGGAGGAGCTGAACCACTCTTGCACCCTTCGGGAGCAGAATCGGCAAGCCCTGACCTACATAGTCAACCGTTGTGAAATATTCGAGGTCACGACCAATTTTGTTATGGTCACGGAGTTTGGCTTCTTCACGGCGTTTCAGTTCTTCGTCAAGCTGTGCAGCCTTCGGATAGGCAGTGCCATAGACACGAGAAAGCATTTTATTCTTTTCTGAGCCTCTCCAATATGCGCCGGTACATGACAGGAGCTTGAATGCCTTGACAGGTTCAGTTGTCATGAGGTGAGGACCTGCGCACAAATCAACGAAATCACCTTGCTTGTAAAAAGAAATCGGTTCGCCCTTTCCTGCGTGTTCTTCACAAAGTTCTACTTTGTAGGGTTCGTCCATTTCCTTGAGCTTTGCAAGGGCTTCTTCCGGAGACAGATAAAACTGCTCAATCGGTAATTTTTCCTTGACAATTTTCTTCATTTCGGCTTCAATCTTGGTGAGTTCTTCCGGAGTAAAAGGATGTTCTACATCAAAATCATAGTAGAAACCGCCGTCAATGGCAGGTCCAATGGCAAGCTTGGTATTGGGGTACAGTCTCTTGACAGCCTGCGCCAGAATATGAGATGCAGAATGCCAGAACGTTTTCTGTCCGTCTGGGTCGTCAAATGTCAAAACCTCGAAAGTGCAGTCTTTCGTCAGAACCGTGCGCAGGTCACAGACTGCACCATCAATCTTTACACAGCAAGCAGCCTTATACAGCCCCATGCCAATCCCTTTGATGACTTCCGCAGCGGAAATATTTTCTTCCACTTCACGGATTGAGCCGTCTTTTAATGTCAACTGAATCATAATTTTTTCTCCTTTTTGATTATTTTATGCAAAAAGTCCCGAAACTCCGGACTTCTCCAAAGTTTCGGGACGATATTACACCGTGATTCCACCCGAATTCATGCGCAATTCTGCACACCTCATTCAGACCTTTTAACGCTGGTCATGCGCTGTGTATTAAACAGACTCCGGAGCGGTCGACACTCACAAGATACCCTGCTGTCATTTTCAGCCCATCGGTGACAGCTCTCTGAAAGGTATATATTTTGCAGTGACATCTCCATCAACGCTTTACACTATCATAGCACAATTTCAGGCATTTGTCAAGAGGAAATTTTTAAAAATTATAATTTTGTGACTTCTAAAAGGTCTATCAATTTTTGGAAATCATTATCTCTCTTTTCTTCGGAATCAAAATAAAGGACTTCTTTTTTCTTTCTATTTTTCAACCGCAGACAAATATTATAGTCAACAACACCATCATCATAGTTTTCATGGTCTTTCCAAAAATTAACGATGAAATCCGTATTGACAACATCTTCAGCACCAGTATTGAAATAAACAAACATTTTTTTCACCTCCTGCATGATATAGGAATATTGTACCATGTTTTGAGAAATTTGTCAAGAGAAAAGTGTTTTACTCCTCTTCTTCCGTTTCGTCCTCTGTGGGGTCTTGTTCAGAATCTTTTTCAATATCAGGGGCTAAATCAGCAGTTAAAGTATTAGCATTTTCAAGGGTCAGGCGGTATGCGCCGTCCATTTCAGAGGTAACGTGTGTCCAGCTGTCGCCAAGTGTCACATCATGATACCCATTGTCAATGACTTCAAATTCTTCTGCTCTGTTCCAAATTTCATTATAAGCCATTTCGCCTTCCACATTTTCGTTATTGTTGAAATAGTACCGCTGAACGTGCACGGCATCCAACTGGTCAAAATGATAGATTGTGAAGCCGTCTCCTCCGCTCATGGTTGTGAATGCACTTGCAATATAGCCTGTATAAGGCTGATAGCATACATTCTGTTGGTCAAATGCATCGCTTTTATAGCTGTCTTCCAGTAACAGCTGTGCATTTTTTCCGTCAAAACAGTACAATTCCATATCAGTCCCGTCAAGAATGACCATTTCCGGAATTTTGTCATCATCCAGATAAATCAGAACAAACCATTGATTTTCAATTTCTTCTGTTTCGTCGTCTTTTTTTCTGGAACTGCTTTCCTCATCGGAATCAGATTCATTGGTGGTGTCAGTTTCGGAAGTTTCCTCTTCTTGTTTATCACGGCAATGCTGAACCAATATTCTACGATAAGCCTTGACCCAAGCGGTATTTTTAGGCTTTGCCTCGGTAGTATCTTCTGTTTCGGAATCCTCATCAGTTTCAGGGAATTCAATTTCCGTGGCGGGAGCGGTGTCAGATTCTGTGGTTTCCGTGGGGGAAATAGTGTCATCTGTCTGGGAGGAGGTTGCAATGGTGGTTGTTTCGGTTTCTGTCAATGCGGTTGTTTCAGAGGGAATCACAGTTGTTTCTTGGGGGGAAGTCGTGATTGTCGTGGTGATGGGGATTTCGATTAAATCGACAGGGGGAATCTCTGTTTTCTGTCCGCAGGCGGTTAAAGCCACTGTTAAGCATAATAAGTTCAAAAATGTTCTCTTTTTCATTTGTTATCGTCCTTTCTGAAGATGAAGTTTTCTCTTTCTGCCCCTATCATAGCATAATACAGCGTATTTGTCAAGTAAAAAAAAGAAACAATTTATCAAAATTTATGAAACAAATCCAAAATGTGACAAAATTTTCTTTTTTGTGATATATGCAAAAAAATTCTCCCCTGACTTTGTGCAGATAGGCGATTTTTTTGAAAGAATCCGTCAAATGAATTGATTTTGAACCCAAAATTTTGTATAATGAAAACAGAGATATTTTGGTTACGGGAGGTTTTTTAAATGCGAAATTCAAGGGGAAAAATTTTGAGCCTTATTTTTGCGGTTTTCATGTGCGGATGTTTGCCACTTCATGCGAATGCTCAGACTGATTTGGAAAAACAAGCTGAACAAGTCATTTACCTGACAAATTTACAGCGGATTTCTGCCGGTTTGCCCCCTTATCAGACAGCACCATCTCTGAAAAAAATTGCCTTTGAGCGTTCCGCTGAACTGACTTCTTCTTTCAGCCACATCAGACCAGATGGTTCAGAATGCTGGACTATCTTTGATAATACAGATATTCAATGGACAAGTACAGGTGAAAATATCGCCTATGAATCCTTTGGAACTGCGGAAAATGTTATGTCTGTCTGGATGAAATCCACTAACCACAGAGGAAATATTCTCAGTGAAGATTACAATTATATTGGTGTTGGTGTTACCCCCAACAGCAAAGGCGTATATTATTGGACACAATTATTCCTGTACACTGACCCTCTGGAAGGTTCTTATATTCCAGAAGATACTTCCTCCAAAAATTCTTCACTGACTGGAGATATTGACAAAAACGGTCTGGTTAATGCTTTGGATGCTACTATTATTCTAATTGATTCCGCTCAATCTGCAGTGGGGGGGGATTCCTACCTCACAGCCGAACAGGTTGCAAGCTGTGACTTTGACGAAAATGGTGTTTGTAATTCCGCAGACGCTTCCTATATTTTACAATATGCATCCTATGCCGGAGCTGGAAATTCTGCTCCTGTTGCGGAATGGTTTGCATCCATGAACAAATAATTGTCTGAACGTCCGAAATGATTCACTGTAAAGGAGCGTATCATGAAAAAAATAATTACATTATTACTTGCTGGAATGATGCTTGCTTGCTCTTCCCCTCTTCATGCGTTCGCAAATGCTACCGAAGATATGAACACTCTCACACGAAGCTATGAAAATGAATGCGCAGTCATGGTATTTTCTGAAAAAAATGGTGTTCTGTATTCCTATCGTTCGGGGCAGTTGATGGCAGGTGCAGGGCTGATTCGTCTTCCCTATGCTTATTACCTGTGTACACAATTTGAAGCTGGTATCCGCAGTCTGGATGATACTATCACCTACACCGAAGAATGGAAACGAGGAAACGCAGGAATCATCAAAGACAGTGCATTCGGCACTGAATATACATTTGCACAGCTTCTGGATTATTTCCTGAGATATTCTGACAATATCGCCTTTGATATGCTTATCAGCACATTTGGAATTGAAGGCTTCAATGAGATGCTGAAATCATGGGATACAGATGTCACTGTCAGCATGGCGAACCTCTTTCCAAGTGTGACAGCTGATTTTATGCAGATGTGTATGCAGAAACTGCACAGAAGAGTCAATTCCGGAAAATGCTGGGATATTGTCTGGAGTGCCCTCAGCGAGTCGGAACAATCTTATGTCAGAAACGTTGTCGGGGGAAATCTGGCTGTTAAATATGGCTATATCGTAACTGAAAATT
This sequence comes from Ruminococcus sp. UBA3855, assembly GCA_002392545.1. Taxonomy (GTDB): domain Bacteria; phylum Bacillota; class Clostridia; order Oscillospirales; family Ruminococcaceae; genus UBA3855. The sequence continues at coordinate 2,406 of DGHF01000183.1, read as the reverse complement.
TCCAGACATATAATGAAGTCTGCTATTGTGACAACTTACAGCCTTATATTCTGGTTGTGATGGCGAACCAGTCCACGACAGAAATCGATAAGGAATTTATCAGGAATGTCGCTTTATGTGCGGATAATCTGGTAGATGAATATTACAATCTCAATTACAGTGCCGGAAATATCAACGCTGACGGCACAACAGATGCTGTTGATGCGGCTATGGTATTACATGCGGCTGCTATTCTGGGTACAGATGGGGAAAGCGGTCTGAATATCAAGCAGAATAATTGTGCAGATGTTGATAAAAATGGCATTATCAATGCCGTGGATGCTTCCTACATCCTGCAATATTCCGCCTATGCCGGTGCTGGGGGAACGGATGATGCCGAAACCTATTTCAAAAATGTGATTGAATCAGCATAAAACATTCCCTGCCGGAAACATGATTCCAGCAGGGAAATTTTTTAATTTCAGGAAATATGTAGTTATGACTGTTTCTGTTCTTTGAGAAGGTCACGAATTTCCGTCAAAAGCAGTTCTTCCTTGGTGGGTTCTGGCGGAGGTGCAGCAGCAGCCTCTTCTTCTTCCTTCTTCTTGCCGAGTGCCATTGCGGTATTCATTGCCTTGATGAGCAGGAACAGGATAAATGCAATAATCAGGAAGTTCAGCACAGATGAAATGAATGCACCATAATTGAAAGATACACCATTGATTTTGAATGCACCGCCGACAATCTGCGGAGTGCCGTCTTCGGCATACTTGACACCACCAGTTGCAAGGGAAATCAGCGGGTTGATAAAATCATCCGTCAACGCTGTGACGATGTTTCCGAATGCCGCACCGATGATAACACCGACTGCCATATCCATTACGTTTCCTTTGAGTGCAAATTCCTTGAATTCTTTCAGAAATCCGCCTGCTGCCTTTGCAGCTCCCTTTGCTGCATCAGCAGCGTTAATTTCATTTGCCATAATTTTCCTCCTTATTTTGAATGGCTTTCTCTCTTTGCCTGTTGCAGATACGCAGACAGGATTTTTTTATTGCAGGGCAATATCACCCTGACATACATAATTAAGAATCAGAAGGCAACATATCAGAAGGAATATTGCTGAAATCTGCTTCCAACTCTGTCGCCGCCTTCATGGAACGGCGTGATTTCTTTTTACCGCCGAACTGCATCTGAGCAAGCTGTGCCGCTAACTGTTCATCTGTCATATTGTCAACCATTGTTACCCCAAGCTCGCCCCTTGACTTGACAGGTTTGTCACCAAAAAATTCCGCTGCATCAACAATTTTCGCTGGTTTTTTACCAGAACCGGAAGATTTATGCTGAGGTTTTTCCGCCTTGGGCATAGGTCTTTCGACTTTGGAAGGACGGATTTTTTCTGCGGGGTCTGGGAGAGTGGGCTGTTTGGCAGTTACCTGACTTTGGAAATACTGTGACTGCTGAGGCGCACCCTGCGAAGAATAAGCCTGCTGATACTGATAGCTGTTACTTTGTTGCGGATAGGGGGGCTGTTGATTGTTAGATGGTTGCTGATACTGATAGCTGTTTCCCTGCTGAGGATAGGGCTGTGATTGATAACTGCTTCCCTGCTGAGGGTAGGGCTGTGCTTGTTGATACTGTGAGTTCGTGCCATGCTGATGGTATGGCTGTGACTGCTGATACTGGGAATTCATGCCCTGCTGGGGGTAGGGCTGTGACTGCTGGTATTGAGAACCTGCACCTTGCTGAGGATAGGACTGTGCTTGTTGCTGATACTGCCAGCTGGTGCTGTTATTTTGTGGCTGAAATGGCTGATGTCTGCTTCTGCTCCGGCTGTATTCAGACGGGTCTTTCTGCGGAGGTTTGTCATACATTGCCATTGGCGGAGGCAATACTTCTTCCGCTTCGCTGAAAATCCGTTCTTCGTGTGACTGTTCTTTTGGAGTGGAAGGAACTTTTTCCAATGTATCCGGCACAACACCGGAATTTCTCCGGCGAACGCTGGTGACTTCACTCGCTGAAAGACTGATGGAAAACGTTTTCGCAGAAGGTTCAACTCCTTCGGTCATAGTATATTTTTTCGGACGGTCACTGAAAATGGAATCCAGCAATTCTTTTTCATCCGGCAGATTTTCGGGCTGTGTTTCGTCTCCCATCATGAGAATATCTGCGCTGACCGGCATTTCTTCAGCAGGTTCGGGCTGTTCCTGAACTGGTTCAGGTTTGGGCTGAGGATGAGTTCTTTCAGCTGGTCGGATACCGACACCATTCGCAACAGGATTTTGCAGTTTTACTTGTCTTGCGAAAAAGCCTTCCTGTATTGGCTGACCGACTTTTCTGGCATTGGCAGTCTGTGCTTTTTCCGGAGTTTCCTGTTTTTCGGGTTTGATGAATTGAGAAGTATTTTCATTTTCTTTTGGTTGTTGAGCA
>DGHF01000174.1 GCA_002392545.1 Ruminococcus sp. UBA3855 | reverse complement strand
CCCTTGAGAATGCAATCAAGGAAGGTAAGATTGCTCATGAAGGCAACTGGGATAAGACCCTTGAACTGAGCGCAGTAATTCCGGTTAAGAAGACAAGAAAAGCTACTGCTAAGGTAGTAGAAGAAGTTAAGGAAAAGGCTGAAGAAGTGAAGGCTAAGGCAGAAGAGGTCAAGGAAACTGTAGAAGCTAGGGCTGAGGAAGTCAAGGAAGTTGCCGAGACTAAGGCGGAAGAGGTTAAGGAAAAGGCTGGGGCTAAGGTGGAAGAGGTTAAGGAAAAGGCTGAAACTAAGGTTGAAGAGGTTAAGGCTAAGAGAGGCAGACCTTCCAGCAAGCCGGCTGAGGAAAAGACCCCTGCAAAGGCTAAGACTGCTACAAAGTCCAGCAAGACAACCAAGAAGGCAACTGCCAACAAGAAAAAGAAGTAATGATTCGTTCCCATGTGCAGGCATTCCTTTCGGTTTGTCTGCACTTTGTTTTGAAGTGAAACGTAAAAAGGACACAGCCGAAACCATGTCCTTTTCACGAAAATAATAAAGAGAAAGAGGTTAGAAATATTCGATAAGAAATCCAAATCCTCCGCTACCTTCAACGGTGGATATTTCGAACAATGCACTACCAAAATAATATCTACTGTCTGTATTATTATTATACCAGAAAAAACCTGACTTGACAAGTGTTTTTTACAAAATATTGAAATTCGTATGCCTGCACAAAAATACAATACGATAATTGTCTAAAATCACGAAAATCAAGTGAAAAGTCACAAATTTGAAAGTTTGGGCTTGCAATTTCGAAGGAACTATGTTATAATAGGGATGTTCGGATATAACAGGATATTCGGAATATAGGTGTGCGGGCCCTGTGCAATGATTCGCCGTGAACCATGTCAGGCGGGGAACCGAGCAGCATTAAGCGGATTGTTTCATGTGCCGCAGCAAGCCTGCACACCTATGTTCCGAATTTTTTTTGAAATTTTGACCGAGGAGGCGCACCATGTATCAGGCACTTTATCGGAAATGGCGACCCATGACCTTTGCAGACGTTCTTTCACAGCCACAAGTCACTACCACGCTTCAGAATCAAGTGAAGCACGGCACAACGGCTCATGCGTATCTGTTCACTGGTTCGAGAGGTACAGGAAAGACGACTTGTGCAAGAATCCTTGCGAAGGCGGTCAATTGTGAACACCCCAGACCGGACGGAAACCCCTGTCTGGAATGTGCCCTCTGCAAAGATGCGGAATCTGCTGTACTTTCGGATTTGGTGGAGATTGATGCCGCTTCCAATAACAGTGTAGAAGATATCCGTGATTTGCGTGATGCAACTGTCTATACTCCTGAACGCTGTCGTTTTAAGGTGTATATCATTGATGAGGTGCATATGCTTTCCGCAAGTGCATTCAATGCTTTGCTGAAAATCATGGAAGAACCGCCGGAGTATGTCAAGTTCATTCTTGCCACGACTGAGATTCATAAAGTCCCTGCAACTATCATTTCACGCTGTCAGCGTTATGATTTCCGCCGTATCCGTCAGGAAGACCTTGTTTCAAGGCTGGAGTACATCGCCAGTCAGGAGGGAATTTCTCTGGAGCATGATGCTGCGGAACTCATGGCTCGGCTTTCTGATGGTGGTATGAGAGATGCGATTTCTCTGCTTGACCGTTGCACCGCTTATGGAGAGACTATCACCGTCAGGCTGACGGCGGATGCTGCCGGAGCTGCCGGAAGAGATTATTTGCTGAAAATGCTGGATGCCCTTCATCGAAAGGACACTTCCGCAGTTTTGCAGATTGTCTCACAGCTTCATGAAGAATCAAAAGACCTTGCAAGACTTTGCGAAGAACTGATTCTCATGTATCGTGATGTCATGCTTCTGAAAGCAACTGGAAATACATCTTTACTTCATTGCATGATGGACGAAATTCCGGCTTTGCAGAAAATGGCTGGTGAAATGGATATGGACAGTATCATGAATATGATTGAATGTTTGCAGTCCTGCCGTGAAAGAATGGGGCGTTCCGTCAATCGTCGTGTGGAACTGGAAATGACACTCATTCAGCTTTGCAAGGGAATTCAGGCGCAGGCGGTGAATGTCGTAAATCGGGTCATGGATGAGATTCAGGAAAGATTGTCACGTCTCGAAAATCGACCAGTCGGGCAGATTCCTTCTGTTCCGCTTGCCAGTGCACAGCCCAACCCCTTGACCGTTCCCAGAAGTGCCCCTGTCCAAGAACCAAAACCAGAAGTTGATATCCGGAAATTGAAATCAGAAGATTTCCAGCCTGTCACACAATGGGCGGAGGTTCTGGAGGTTTGCGCCCAGCGCAGTCCGTCCGTCCGTGGAACGCTGGAGAGTTCTCATGCGTTTATGTATGCCAATATCCTGTTGATTGTGGCAGAAAATCCATTTTTCCTGACTATGTTCAAAGACAAGGAAAATGCAATGGCTTTAGGGGATGCGGTTCAGAACGTTCTTGGGAAACGTTTCGCCATCCGTGCGAAATGCTCTAATGCGGCCGCTCAGAGAAATCCGGCTAGGGAAATGATAGAACAAGCTAAAAACAGCGGTATCAAAACAACTGCTGTCACATAAAATGGGGCTTTGCTCCGTTTCCAAAAATGAAAAATTATCAATGAAAAAGGAGAATTTATTATGAAAGTAAGAGTACCCAAGGGTGCGGGCAATAACGCACAGAATATGAATCAGATGATTCGTCAGGCTCAGAAGATGCAAGACCAGATTACTGATTTGCAGGACGACATCGAAGCAAGAGAATTTCCGATTTCTGTTGGTGGTGGCGCAGTAGAACTGGTCATGACTGGCAAGAAGACCATCAAGACCCTCACTATCAAGCCCGAAGTTGCTGAAGATATTGAAATGTTGCAGGATTTAATCATCAGCGCAGTGAATGAGGCTGTTACTCAGATTGAAAACACTACCGAAGACGAAATGAGCAAAATCACAGGCGGAGTTTCTCTCCCCGGTCTGTTTTAATCATGGCGGCGCATGATGCGCTTCCGCTCGTCGTATTGACTGAACAGTTTGCAAAGTTGCCGGGCATCGGGATGAAATCCGCTGCCCGACTTGCTTATTATGTCATGTCAATGGATGCGCAGGAAGTACAGGATTTTGCCACTGCTCTCCTCAATGCAAGAAATACGGTTCATTATTGCAAGTGCTGTGAGAATCTCACGGATAAGGAAATCTGCCCCATCTGTGACGATTTGTCAAGAGATGCTTCCACCATCTGCGTTGTGGAAACGCCCAAGGATGTGAACGCTTTTGAGCGTACCGGAGAATATCAGGGCGTTTATCACGTTCTGCATGGGCTGATTTCGCCTTTGCGTGGAGTTATGCCGGATGACCTGAAAATCCGCTCCCTCATTGCCAGAGTACAAAAGGGCGGTATTCAGGAAGTTATCATGGCAACCAATCCCACTGTGGAAGGGGATGCCACGGCGGCTTATATCTCCCAGCTCCTGAAACCCTTAGGGGTGAAGGTCACAAGGCTTGCTTTTGGTCTTCCTGTGGGCGGTATGCTGGAATACGCTGATGAGGTGACTTTATACAAGGCTTTGGAAAACAGAAATGATATGTAAGTACCCATTCCCAGAATGGGTATTTTTTTGTACATTTCGCTTGAAACTGTTGAAAGCCTTTAGGATGTTGTTTAAATTTATATCAACTTCGTTCACAATTTGGTAAAAATTCATAAAAAGTTTGAAAATATTTCTACATCGAAATCGATTTTGTTCACAAATTGTTCACAAATTTAGAGGAATTTTGTGCTATAATAGAATCATGAAGTTACACAGTTATCTTTCAAACTGTGTGGAATTATTGTCTATTTTTAATCTGTGAAAGGATGATTACCATGAACAATACAATGACCAATCGTATGAAGGCTATCGCCATTGCTGCGGTGACATTGCTTTCTTCTACAGCGTTCGGCATTTCTGCTATGACCACAAGTAATGATATTCAGGCTTCCGCTGCTGCTGTTGCTATCAATCAGGAAATGGCAGTTAAAGAGAAAATTACTGGCTACACTGCCGACCTCGCTACCAGTGGTATCAAGACCATTACTTTTACCTGCGTTGCAGACTATGACGGTTCTTTTTCGTGGGGCTTCGGTATCAATACTGACGTTGACCCTGATTATTGGGAAGAAGTTGCAGAAGGTGAAGTGACTGATATTGAAGAGGGTGTGCCCTTTACAGTTACTATTGACGTTTCTGATGTAAGCTTGCAGTATAATCCTTCCGATTCCCAGTGGGCTTCTCATTACGAGTTCCGTGACTATTACAGCGGAGGAGACGGCTATATTACTGTTGTTTCCGCTGAGGCAAATGCCGGCGAAACAGAAGAAACCACTGAGCCTGCTACAACTGAACCAACTGCTACTGACCCTGATGCTACTGAGCCGACAGGTGAAACAGGAACTGACACGACTGAACCTACAACAGACCCTGTTACTCCTGCAACCGGTGATGAAATTGCAGAAGGTGGCGTATTTACTGGATATTGGGCTAACTATGCAAAGAGCGGTATTAAGAATATTGCCATTACATTCACTGCAAACTTCACAGGTACTTTCAACTATGGTATGGGTATCGGTGTTGAAAAATCTCCCTACTGGTATGAGTGGGATGCTACTTCCAAAAGCTGGATTGATACAGAAGGCGGTAAGGTTGATGCAGAGGGTACAAGCGTAGCTGTGGAAGAAGGTCAGGAATATACGATTGTTTTCGACACTTCCAAGTATGCACTTTCCTACAACCCTGAAACAGACAAGTACCCCGGACATTTCGAATTCCGCAACAACTACGGCGGTGAAAACGGCGAATCCATCACTATCACTGATGTAGAAGCTAACTCCTCCAAGAAGTCTACTGTTGTGGAGGCTGAACCTGTTGAACCCAAGGATGAACATGCACTTTCCAAGAAAGACGGTTCTACTTCTGCAAATCCTGTCAGTGGTACATTTACTTTTGTTGACAATAAGGACGGCACAGGCACAATGACTGCAACACAGGCTCGTCAGATGGAATTTGCAGATGCTCCCTATACCCTCACACGTGGCTATGATGAAGAGTATTATGCAATGGAAGGTATCAAGTGGGTAGAAGGCACAGACCCCATCAACAGCCATAAGTTTGGTTATAATCAGTTCGGTTTGACTGGTGTTGGTGAAAGTGTTGTCATTGAGTCCCTGACTGCTACTATTCAAAGTGATGCGGAAATTAAAGAATTTATGTATGGCGGCGGTCTGAACGTTAATAAGGACAGCAAGTCCGATACAGAATCTGCTAAGGCTGCTAAGGGTGCGACTGCGGATGAAAATGCTGGTTACTGGTATAACGACATGGGCGAAGACAAAATTTCAAAGTATGAGGAAAAGGGCGTTGAATTTGGTATCACTCCTTGCTATGGCTACTATCTGAGTGCAGAAGATGGTCAGCAGCTTGGCAAGTATTTCAGCGTTATCTGGGACGTTCCGGAAGAAGTCAAGGAAGATGAACGCTCCGGCGAAATTTCTTTCCAGTACTGGTACGGCGTTGAGGATGCAGAGGAATATACAGAAGTTGAGACTGTTGAACTTGTCGGCGGTGTAATTACCTATACCGAAACTGAGACTTTTGATTATACTGATACTGCTAGTTACAAGGTTGGCAAAGAAATTAAGGCTGGCGATATGTCCGGCGAACTGAATTTCACTGATATTGGTGTTCCGGTTGGTGATGGTGTCAAGTCCGATGTGAAGGCTGTTGTCTTCAACCTCAAGACTACCGCTGACCTTGATAAGCTGGTCTATGGTGTCGGTGCATCCGTCGGCGATGAATTCAAGATGTATTCCGACAAGGAAAACGGCGACGCTTGGGATTATGTTGTCACCAATACTTCTGCTGGTACAGTTCAGATTGCATGGATTGTTCCTGCTGGTGTTGACCTCAACGAGGAATACGGCAATGTACAGCTTGGTTACTGGTATGGCGGTAAGGGTGAGACCACTCTTGACAGCGTAACTCTCGAATCTGTTGACGTTTATTACTATGCAGAGGAAGAAGAGATGGAAACCCTTTATGGCGACGTTGACTGTGATGGAAAGGTTGATATTGTTGACGTTCTGACACTGAATCAGTATCTGACTGGTATCACTGAAAATCTGACTCCCAGTGGTGCTCACGAGGCACAGGGTAAAATTAACGCTAATGTTGACATTGACGAAAAGATTGACGATAC
>DGHF01000003.1 GCA_002392545.1 Ruminococcus sp. UBA3855 | reverse complement strand
GTACAATTAAATTATAGCATAGTGTATGCCATTTGTCAAGTGTTTTTCAATAAAAAATAAGCCAAAATTTCAGCTTTAAATTGCTGAAATTTTGGCTGTTTTGACTATAATTTATCCTACCAGACCAGAACGCTCAATACCTTCTGTGAAGTATTTCTGTAAGAAAGTATACATCACGAGCAGAGGGAACACCGCCAGCAGACAAGCCGCCTCCATCCAGAGGATTTGTTCACGGGCAGAAACCTGCATATTGGGGTCACCGAACAATTCAATTGCAAGCTGAGAATTGAGGTTTTTCAGCATCAGTGCAACAGTGGAATTGTTAGTAAAGAACGTGGAAGAAACATAATAATCATTCCAGTACCAAACCACCGAGAACAGGAACACGGTCAGGAAAGAAGAAGACGCATTCGGAATCATCACTTGAATAAACGTCCTGAATGGACCGCATCCGTCCAGATAAGCAGCGTCCTCCAATTCTTTAGGCAAGCCCTTGAAGAACTGCCGGAAAATGAAAATCATAAGTCCCGCACGAATTCCGTTTGCCATGAGTGCAGGCAGATACATTGTCAAGGGAGTGTCAATCAGATTAAATGCACGTCCGAGGGGTTCGCTGATTTTTTCCATAATGGGCTGAATGCCGAGACAATAGCGAAATTCCATGTATTGAGGAATTGCAATAATCTGTGATGGTACAAGAATTTGCATAAGTACCAGCCCGAACAGCAAATTTTTCCCCTTGAATCTGAATCTTGCGAAGCCGTAGCCAGTCACCGCACAAGTCACGACCTGCACCAAGGAACAGCCGATATTGAGAAATAGTGTATTAAAGAAAGTGTTGGTAAAGTCCATAGCCCCCCAAGTCTGCTGTAAGATTTTGAGGGTAAAATGTCGGGGAATCCACATAACAGTGGGGTCGTTCATATCTTCCTGCGCACGGAAAGCACAGCTAATCATATAAATCAGCGGATACAAGATAATGAAGCACAGCCCGAACAGAATGAAAAATCTTGCAACAGGCCAGACTTTATCCATAGCCTCTTTGCGGTGCAGATAGCGGATTTCCTCTTCGTTCATACTCTGCATACGGATTTTGCGGATTTCTTTTTTGGAGAGACCATTCCCGACAACGTGTTCTGTTTCGTTGGAAATCTCTTTTTTTTCTTTTGCCATGAATGCTCCTCCTTAATCTACTTCGTAGTAAATGAACTTGTTCATAATGAACGTAATCAGCCCGACAGCCACAAGCACAATGATGAAATACACCCAAGCCATTGCCGCCGCATAGCCATACTGCCAGTCTTTCTGCATATCGAGTACACGCCCCATAACGAGGTTATCAGGTGAAGTGAAACTATCGATAACAGTAAAAATGAGACAAGCAAGAATCATAGGGCTGACATAGGGGAGCGTAATTTTCCAGAAATATTCCCAAGCGGTTGCACCCTCCATTTGAGCTGCTTCTTTGGCAGAAAACGGAATATTCTGCAAAGCCGCTAGGAAAATGAGAATCTGAATACCAGCATTCCAGACGATACCGAAAATATTATTAGAAACGGTTTCAATCATGGTCTGCATTTTGTCGCTCAGACCATAAATTCCGATAAACTGGAATAATTCGCCCATGAGGTCAGTGGAAAACATCGTTGAAAACTGTCCGGCACTGCTTGCACCCGATTTCGAAATATCGCCGTTGATGATGCTATACACAGGACCAGTTGCAATGATAACCGGCAGGAAAAAAACGGCTCTTGCAAAGGCTCTGCCCTTGAATTTCTGATTCAGAATAACCGCAATGAACAGCGAAAATATCAGAATCAACGGAGTTTTCCAAAGCGTTTCTATGAGAACGCTCACCAGATATTTACTATAATTCTGGTCACCTGTGAATACATAAATATAATTATCCAGACCGACCCATGTACCTTGCATACCGCCTTTTTCGGGCTTGACGGTCATAAATGAGTACATGAGGGAATTCAGAAGCGGATACACGAACCAGATGAGTGTACCGACCAGCCACAAAGCAATAAAGCCATAGCCATACAGCCCCTTGCGTTTTTCATAGGGCATTTTAATAATTTTCTTTTCTTTCGCCATGTCTGAACTCACTCCCCTTTCTCGTCATCCGCCAGCGAATAATCTTTTCCGCCGACAGTGATAGTTTTTTTCGCATAATCAACTTTCACCTGTGTGCCGTCCTCGTAGACAGTAACTGAAATATCACCATTCCGCACATAATCCGTAATGACTTTATCACTGACAGAGGAAAGCACCTCTTTTGCAATCTGATATTCTTCAGATGCAGTATCCACCCAAAAAAGATAGTGTGAATAGAAATATTTATCAAGGTCAGTGTCTTTAAGGTCGCTTGCCTCGGCATAAATCATATCATAAGCCGGATTACAGCCAGTAGCGACAGAGGTCAGAAATGCCTGTGTACTGTCCGCACTTCCATTGATAGCCGTACCGGAATACGGAATCACCCCATGCATAACGAGTTGATAGAAAGGAATATCTTCGTCGAACACATCAAAACCGCTGGACTGTAACGGAACATCTGAAATTTTATCAGCATAAGGGAACGCATACGAAGCGCAGGAATCTGCCAGAATGGAAAGCCCAGCATTATTGATGGTTTGATAGTTGCTTTGCAGTGTTTCTTTGGTGTCGTCACGTCCCATATTTTGTTTACCGTAGTCGCCCCACAAAGTAGAAGTCATTTCACCGAGGGAAACGCCGGAAATTCCTTTTTTGGAATACTGTGAGGAAAGTTTGTTATAGACTTCTGTAAACGTAGCAGGCGACAAGAGGGAAACTGTTTTCTTTGTCGTATCCTGAACACCATAAGAAAGATTATAGGTCATCTGTCTGGAATAGGCATTAGAAATTCTGATAGTCGTATCTGAAAAACTGTAATAGCCGTTTCCATTTTTGAAGACCTTGTTATTGACAGAGGGGTAAAAGTCGAAATTTTTGTCATTAAGATAGCTGGTTAATTTTTTGAAATCGCTGTTTCCGCCGAGGGCATTAGAAGGTTTCGCCTTGTTATCAACCTTACCGGAAATCCCTTCATCTGTCCAGTTATTGTAAATGACAGACATATCACTGACACCGGAATCCACAAGACCGCTAATAATTTTCTGAGCCTCTGAAAAGCTTGTCATAGAAGTTTTCATAGTGATAGGAATACCCAGAACCGAACGTGATTTCATAGTACCGCCGTAGAGGTCAAGAAACATCTGTGTTTGATTCGCCTGTGCTTTTTTAGACACACCTCCATCCGTGAGGAGGTAATTTCTGTAAGTTTCAGCGATATTCATATAACTAGCATCTTCATCAGCAATGGGATAATAACGGAGTTTGATTTCCTTTGTCTTGATAGCACCGTCTTCAAATACAGTCAGATTTCCATAATCGCCAGCCATTGCATATGTATCTGAGCCACGGAGCTGGAAATTAAAGCTACAAATATTGAAACTGCTGAGAGATTGACCGCTCACACTAGCGTTGAGAGTAGCATTTCCGTCGCCTTTTTCAATAATGACCGCCATTGCATTGCCGTCCTTGACAATGCCATACACAGGCATATAGACCTCTTCTGTCACAGCAGGTTTTGTATT
>DGHF01000035.1 GCA_002392545.1 Ruminococcus sp. UBA3855 | reverse complement strand
GCAGCCCTTTTGTTTTCGAAAATATAGTACTAAGAACTTATTAACAAAAAATTTACAGAAGGTTTATGATAAAATAATTGACAAGGAATACAAAACGTGATACAATAGAAGTATGAGTTAGTGTATGAAATGACCAAAAATCAAGAAATTTGGTGCTTATTTGATTTTGATAAAGAATGAAAACAACAAGGAGACAGAGGTTTCGTCAATTGCTAAAGTAAGGAGGGGCAACCGCATGTGGGTGAAAAAAGCGTTAGGAGCTGCTCTGTGCGGTCTGTTTCTTTTGTCTTGTGTCGGATTGACAGCGCAGGCGCAGGAAGCAACACTTCCTGATGGGTCTGTTGAGGGACTTCCCTCAAAGCTGACCGTCATGGATGAACAGGGACGGAGCGTGAATGAGCAGGGTGAATATTTCTTCGTTGTGGAAGACATGCATTACGGCACGACTTACACAAAAAACATTCAGATTATGAATCTGCGTGAGGATGCTACATATCATATTTATTTTTACGTCGAGCCACTCTACAAGGATGGGGAAATTGACCTTGAAGAGGGGTGTACTTGTGTTTTTTCGCTGGATGATGAACAGATTTATTCCGGAACGGTCACAGGCGACGGAACAAGACAGCTGACAAGAGAAAATCCGGTTGACCTTGGATTATATGAACCGGGGGACAGCCACAAACTGCGAGCTGAAATCACATGGAATGAACTTTCAAATTCCCTGCACGTTGACAACGGTGACAGGCTTGTTTCTAAAGATGGGGAAGCGGTGCTTGTTGGTCCGAACGGTGAGGGACATGCAGAGGGTGAAATTGAATTTAAATGGATTTTCTATGCACACGTTGATGGAGAAGAAACAGATAATGCTGTTGACACTGGTTTGCTTTCCGTGAAAAATTCATTCTGGCTGGCATGTATCGGGATTGCTTCATTGATGGTCATTGTCATGCTCATACTTCTGAAACGGAAACAAAAAAAGGATAAGGAGAAAACCGCATGAAAAAGCTGATTCCGACCGCTTTGATTGCGGTTTTGTTATTGTTTATCGGATATGCCGGATATCGCTATTATACGGAAGAAATCAAGCCCATTGAGGATTTAAAAGCGGATATGGCGGAGCAACGGGAATTATTTGACAGCATCCGCCCCGAAGCCATGCCTTTGGATTTTTCCACCGAACCGCCGACAGCTCCCCCCTTGCCAACAGAAGGCTTTTACCTGCCGGAGGATTTAGAACGGATTTACAGCACAGAATCTGCACCAGAGCCAACCACCACTCTGGAAGCCGGAATTTCTGAAACTTTTCCGTCCTCTGAACAAAATGAAATCATTTCAGATGAAATTCCGGATTTTGAGGAAATTTTGCCGGAAACAGACGAATTCAAGCCGGAAGATTCCGAAAATCCGGAAGCTTCAAATGTTCCCGATATTCCAGAGGGAACTAATCCGCCGGAAAAATCTGACACTTCTCATAAAAATGCTCCGGAAGAAAACCTTAACGGTTCTTTTACAATTAAAGAAACTTCTCCGGAAATTTCCCCCACTGAGGAAATCACTGAGCCGGAAACTATCATTCCCACCGAACTGCCCGAAGAATCCCCCCTCGAAGAGGTCAAGGAAGTCAACCGTCAGGCAATTGCATGGCTGACAATCCCTGATACAGATTTAGACTACCCCATTGCACAGGCGGAAGATAATGATTTTTATTTGTGGAGGGGCTTCAACGGACTGCCGAACGGAACAGGAACGCCATTTTTGGATTACCGCTGTAAACCGGATTTTTCAGGCTATAATTCCATTGTCTACGGTCACAACATGGAACAAATGCTGATGTTCGCTACAATCTGGAAATATCGGGATAAATCTTTCATGGAAGAACATCCGGAAGGATGGCTGTTATTAAATGACGGATTACATAAAATCCAATTTTTCGCCTATTTGTCCGTACAAAGCGATTCCGGCATTTACCGGACGGTTTTCGCCTCTCCGCAGGAGTTCGAAGAATACAAAGATTTCATATTTGCACTTGCTTCCTATACTATGAACGTGCCGGAAGAAATCAACCATGTTGTCATGCTGTCAACCTGCACATTTGAGCGTGAAAACCAACGTGGAATTTTAGTCGGGAAACTCACCTGAAAGGAGGAACATCATGCACTACAATTTGGAAAAATTCAGTCAGTATTATCATGAAACATCCGATTTTCTCAGAGGTTTCCAGCTCCCCATGTGGGAGGATTTTCCAGATATTGCCCTGTACATGGATCAATTGATTATTTTAATCAACCGTTATCTTCCGTTTCAGGAGAATGTGAAACCTGTCACCGCTTCCATGATTAACAACTATGTCAAATTGAAACTGATGCCCCGACCATATAAAAAGAAATATGACCGTTCCCATCTTGCCTATCTGGTGGTAATCTGTTCGCTGAAAGATGCGCTGGGAATGGCAGTCATTCAGAGAATTTTCCCCCCGAACATGGAAGGCGAACAGCTTCGGGAGCGGTATAATGCCTTTGTGCGGAATCAGGTCAAAGCCTATCATTTTGTGGCGGACGAAGCCGACAGCGTGGCAATTCCCCTCTTGCAGGAGGAACGCCCCGACAGAATCCATGATTTGGTCATGCAGACGGCAGTTTCTGCGAGCGTGGCGAAACATCTGGCAGAGTGTTTCAGCGCACAGCAAACCTCTGACCCACCCAAAAAAGACAGCTGAACCCTTTCAGCAAATATGATTCAGGAGGAATTTTATGGAATTTGAAATTGAAAACGGTGTCTTAAAAAAAATATCACGGAAACGACGGAGCTGTCACCATTCCCGACAGTATAAATAAAGGAAGAAGCAATAACATGGAAAAGAATATTACGTCAAGTTTGGCGAGAATACACTTGTTACGCACCGTGCAGTTAGAATTGAAACAGATGGAATTACCACTAAAGGCGATGCAAATAATACAGAAGATGCTTCAAAAGTTACCACACAAAATTATGTTGGAAAAACAATTTTTCATATTCCAAAAATCGGGTATGCCATGCAGTTTCTGAAAAGCAGAAGAGGCAGAGGGATTGTCTGTATTATAATTTTTCTGTTGCTTGGCTCGATTTTTTTACCTGATAAGTAAGCGTAAAATAGTGACTTTCCAAGAATAAAAATCTGGTGTATAATAAAGGCTAAGCAGCTCCATAAAGCAGATGAGAAAATGGAATTTATACTGTAGACTATTCTAAGGAATTGTAACAAAATAGCTTGAACATATTGCAAATTCATGATATAATTGTAGTAATACAATGATTAGGAGCGAGAAGCAATGGATAGAGAACAATTTAAGAGTTTGCCGGAAAAACTGAGAAGATTAATTCTTGGACAGGAAGCAGCAGAGTACGGGAGAGGCGGAGTCAGAGCTACAGCATTTACTTTTTGGCTATATATAGCCATTAAAATTTGTTCAATTTCAACAAATAATATGAAAAATCGATTTTTATGAAGCAAATATCTGCTTCAATATAAAATTGAAATGTGTTTTATTGATTGATTTTTCGAGAAAAATTCATAAAAGTCCAATTTGGAGAAATTGAATTTAATTTCCATTTTTTAGTTAGTATGCTGTGGCTCTGCTCATAAGTGTTTCCAATAGCATCTGTCAAGTTGCCATTCTCTGTCAAACCATACCCACTAGTAAGCTCACGAGGATTGTATTTCCATACAATTTCCATACCACCATTGAGATTTCAGATATTTTCTTTCAGTTCATAAACAGCCTTGTCATTCGCTAAATCATATTCATCACAAACAATGGCGGTACTGTCATTACCAACAAGCGGCTTTTGTTTTTCGTCTCGCTTTGCAGAGGCAATACCAGGAATTTCAATCCAAAAATCAGGCTTGCTGTTATATTTATCAAAGATTAGCAAGAAAACCCCCGCCTCTTAGGCGGGGGATGA
>DGHF01000086.1 GCA_002392545.1 Ruminococcus sp. UBA3855 | reverse complement strand
ATTGGAGCGACTCCACAATCAAGAAACTGAAACAGGTGCTTGTGAAATTTTTGGTTGAGTGCGAATATCTGAAGAATACAAAATCAGAGCAGTTACAGCCGGTTTATTTGTATCCAGAATTGGAAGAGAGTATTCGTGTCAAAAACGATATGGATGCTTTATCGGCATTCAATTATTTTACACTAATATAACAGTATGGAGGAGAATATGAGCAGTCTCACAGAACAACTGAACGAAATCAAAAAACGATTCTCGGATGATATTTTCCTGAGCAATAAGGGCTTATCCAATGAAGTGGGGATTCATGTATTCTGCTATGAGCCGGAACAGGAAATGCACGTGCAGAATTTTTTCAAGGAGCTAATGATGGCAGAAAATCAGCCGTTCCGCTTGATTGAATGTGATTTATACAAGATATTTCTGAAAATCTGCGAAGAAAAGCGCATTCTGAAAAATATTCCTGCCATGGAACAGAAAAAAGGTTCACAGGCTCTTTTGAAACAATTGCAGAAAGTCGCCTCTCCGGAAGCCTTTGTGGAGCGGATGAAATATGAACCCCATCAGCATGGTGATATTTTGCTGATAACCGGAGTCGGGAAAGTCTATCCGTTCATGAGGGCACATTACATTCTTGACAATTTACAGCATATTTTTTCAGACATTCCGGTTGTGATGCTGTATGCAGGAAAATTCAACGGTCAGAATCTTTCTTTATTCGGGGAATTCGAAGACGGGAATTATTATCGGGCGTTCAATATGTTATAAAAGGAGTTTATTGATATATGCGTTTACAAAATATCTATCAATCAGACATTAACCGAGATATTAACGGTGTCGTTAAAGTTGCACAAGATGATGAGTATTCCATCCGGCAGGAGCTGGAAGAATATATTATCACTCGTGAACTGCGGAAACATTTCAACACGTTTCTGAATCATTATGAGCATTCCCTCAGCCAGCCAACAGATAAAATTGGTGTCTGGATTTCGGGATTTTTCGGGAGTGGTAAATCTCATTTTCTGAAAATGCTGTCATATCTGCTGTCAAATCGGATTGTTGGAGGAAAAAAGGCAGTCGATTATTTTGCAGATAAATTTGATGACCCTATGATGTTCGCACAGCTGGAAACTTGTGTGAAAATCCCGACTGAAACAATCTTATTCAATATTGATTCCAAAAGTCCGCTGACAAAGGACAAAACAGCGATTCTCCGTGTATTTGCAAAAGTATTTTATGAACATCTAGGATTTTACGGAAATGATTTGAAAGTTGCCAAATTGGAGCAGTTTATTGCAAAATCCAACAAAACAGAAGAATTCCGGAGTTCTTTCAAGCGCATTAACGGCGGAGAATGGGAGGACTCACGGGATTCTTTTGCTTTTTTCGAGGATGATATTGTGGAGGCAATGACGGAATCTCTGGGAATGAGCGAAACTTCCGCCCGAAACTGGTTCAATGGTGAAGAAGAAATTGAGCTTAGTATTGAACAGCTTGTGAAAGAAATCAAGGGGTATATTGACAGCAAGGGAAAAAATTTCCGTTTGCTGTTCATGGTGGATGAGGTTGGGCAATATATCGGTTCGGATTCTGACCTGATGCTGAATTTGCAGACGATTGTAGAGGAAATCGGGACAAAATGTGCTGGTCGTGTCTGGGTCATGGTGACAAGTCAGGAAGCCATTGACAGTATTACCAAAATCAGCGGAGACGACTTTTCCAAAATTCAAGGTCGATTCAATACCAGATTAAGCCTTTCTTCTTCTTCCGTAGATGAGGTAATCAAAAAGCGTATTCTTGCCAAAACAGAAAATGCAGAAACTCTGCTAAAATTGCAATATGAAAAAAATCAGGCAGTTTTGCGGAATCTTTTCACATTCAAAGATGCAATTCTGGATTTGAAAGGTTTTGCAGGTGAGGGGGAATTTGTGGAAACATATCCCTTTGTGCCGTATCAATTCAAACTGATGCAGAATGTTCTTGCACAGATACGCAGACACGGCAATTCCGGAAAGCATCTTTCCGGCGGTGAACGTTCCATGCTGTCCGGATTTCAGGAAGCGGCTCAGGCGATTCAGGACAGAGACGAAAATGCACTTGTACCGTTCTATTTGTTCTATAATACCGTACATACATTTTTAGAAAGCTCCATCAGGCGAGTGATTGACCGCTGTCAGTCAGCTTCTGATAATCATGACGGAATTGAACAGTATGACGTGAATATCTTGAAACTGTTGTATTTGGTGCGCTATGTGGATGATGTCAAGGCGAATGTTGACAATATCAGCGTATTGATGGCGGACGACATCCGCACAGATAAAATCACTGTCAGGCTGAAAATTCAGCAATCCCTTGACCGCCTTGTTTCGCAAAATTACGTTTCCCGTGCCGGAGATACTTACACATTTTTGACCGATGATGAACAGGACATTGCAAGAGATATTCGAAATACCCCTGTTGACAGTGCCATTATCACAAAGGCAATTTCTGATATTATTTTCGGGAAGCTTTATGTCAGCAAAAAATTTCGTTATGGAAAGTATGATTTCCCCTATGACCAGCGTATTGATGAAACTGTTATCGGACAGCTGAACAGCTCCATTGGACTGCATTTTATTACAGTCGCCTCGGAAATTTACAGCACAGAAGATTCTATTTTCCTCATGCGTTCCAAAACAGACAATGAAGTCATGATTGTACTCGCTGAAAGTCAGCCCTATTTCAAGGAGCTGGAAGATGCTATGAAAATTCGCCGCTATGTCAAGGGGAAAAATATCTCACAGTTGCCGGAAATGATTCAGTCTATCATCCGTGACAAACAGGCGCAGGCATCTGCCCACGAAAAAAACGCCGAAGAACTCATTTCAAAAGCCATTGCAGAGGGTAGAATTTATGTTGCTGGTGACAAGCTTTCCCTGAAAATTTCCTCCGTGAAAGACAGGATTGAACGTGCTTTGTCTGTGCTGATTGAAAGCGTTTACACAAAATTAGACTATATTCACAAAAATTATGACAGTGATGCAGAGATTGTTCAGATTCTCAAAGGAGACAGTCAGCTTTCCATTGATGGCACAGAGTCCCCCAATGCCGAAGCTGTTAAAGAATTATTCCAGTATCTGGAAATTCAGAAAATGAAACAACTCCCTACTTCTATGGGCGACATTCAAAGAAGATATTCCGCCATTCCCTACGGATGGAGAGAAATTGACATTGCTTCTGTTACTGCGGAACTGATTGCATCTCAGAAACTCACTTTGAAATATGCTGGTGCTGTCATTCAGCCGACAGATAAAAAAATGCCCGACTATCTCCGCAGAAAAACAGAAATTGACAAAGCAATCATTTCATTCCGTGTTGCACCCCCGACTGCCTTAATCAAAAAAAGCCGTGAATTCCTCAGCGAATATTTTAACTGCACGATTGGAGCTGTGCCGGATGATGAAGACGGCTTAATTGCCTATATTCTGAAGAAATTCACGCAGGAACGCTCCGAACTGAATGAATTGCTTTCCAAAGAATACAGCGTTGCAGGCTATGCCGGAAAATCAGTTGTTGAAAATGGTATCAGCCTTTGTAATGAACTGCTGATGCACAAAAATGATAATATCGCACTGCTGAAAAAAACCGTGGAAATGCAGGATGATTTTCTCGATTTTTCCGAAGATGTCGCAGAGGTGAAAACATTCTTCCGTGTGCAGAAACCCATTTTCGACAATGCCCGAAATCTCCTCGATTCCATCAACACTGAAAAAGAATATTTCCAGACGGAAAACAAAGCCCTCTCTGATATGGCGAAAATTAAGGAAATTCTTAATCTTCCCAAGCCTTACCGCAGAATCAGCGAACTTCCTGAACTCATCCAGAATATTCAGGATGTTTACCAAAAATTGCTTATACAGAAACAAGAAGAAGTTTTCGCTGAAATTCAGTCGGCTATGGCGGAAATCCATCAGACCGCCGACATCCGACAAACTGACATTGTTCACAAGGCGGATTCTGCTTTGCAGGAAAAGAAAACATCTGCCCAAAATGCGGATAAGCTCACCGTCCTTGATGCTATGAAAATTCAGATTGCCAATCTCCGTCAGCAGTATCTCCAGAAAATCGCTGTCGTGGATGACCCACAAATCGATACCGTTACCATGAATAGAAGTATTGTCTGCCATACCGCAAAATTGCAGTCTGAATCTGATATTGACCAGTATTTAGACGAAATCAAACAAAAACTTATGCAGAAATTAGACGGTCACGACGTTCTGCATATTATCTGAGGTAAAAATATGAATATCAGGAAAGGCAAATCCTTGCGGACAGCTTTCCCCGAAAATAAATCAATGATTTTTCTATCAGGAAAATTCAGCCTTATTTCCCCTCTCGCATCAACTAAAAATCAAAATCATTTGCAAAAGCAATTTTAATGGAAAACTGCGTTTTTTCTATGACTGCACCTGTTTCCTTATCCACAATATTCAGGAAATAGGGTGCATTTTCGTCAAAACTTTCACCCCGAAGCGTGAACCGTGCTTTATAAACTCTGTGCTGTGGTTCGGTGGTTTTGTCGGCAATAATCGTCTGTACATCACTGACTTTCTTTGAAAGCTCATCACAGAAATACAGCTCATAAGTCGCCGGAACTTTTTTCCCCTCGACTGCATCTTTCTGGAAGAAATCCAGCGTGAAAATATTGTTGCTGATTTTTCTTGTCATGCTGAGCAGAGTCAATTCCACTTTTTTGATGTCAACAAATTTTTTTGAACCTGCACGAATATTCTTGAACGTGATAACAGGCACACAGCATTCCTGCAAGGAAATCCCCCCATGTACAAAATGCTCCCCTCCGCCCTGCTGTCTGATACGAATGGTTTCAAAGGGGGTCAATCCGATGATTTCCGACTGATAGGGACTCATTGAAATTTTCATCAAAACATTGGATTGACTGCCTGCATCTGCTAAAATATATCTTCTGCAAGATTCCATGATATTCCCTGAAACAAGGCTTTTTTCTGCCTTGTCGCTTTCTGTGAGCAGTTCATGGGAATATAAAAATCCGTGGTCGGCTGTGATAATGATATTAGAACCGCTCAGAGAATTCACAATCAGCTTGACAAGAGTTTTCAGCTCCTCGATAGTATCCTGACAGGCTTCTGATACTTGGTGTTCTGTCACTGCCTTGTCACCAATGGCATCAATTTTATTGTGGTAAATATAAACCGTTTCCGCACCGCTGACAAGCTCCCTGCGCTGGGTTTGCTTCATGGAAAGCAATGCTTCGTAGGTGACAGCACAATTTTTATGATGTATTTGCTTCAAAATTTTATCTCTGTTTTCCGTGCCTTCGGTGGAATTTCCATCACAAAGCATTTTCAGATTTTCTGTCAATGTCAGTTCATGATGTGGCAATAAAGCCGACATTCCGAATTTGGTAATACTGGGGAAAACGGACTGCATCGCTGAAATTTCTGCTGTGCCGTTGGTTTCACGAATGAGCTTTTCAGTCAGTTCAGAAGCGACTTCATAGCGCAGTGCATCCGAAATAATCACAAATACACGCCCGCCTTTTTGCAGAATGGGCTTGACTTTATCTTTGTAAAAATTTGTTTGCTGTTTTAATTTGTGCAATCTGCCAGACAGCTCCATGTCTTCACGAATCAACATGCACCACTGCTGATTCAGTTCTGACAGATACCATTGATAAATTTTTTCCGCTGTTTCAGAGACATTTTTAAATAAATCATCTAGTTCAGAAGAGGCGTTTTTCAGGCTCTTTCTGAATGCTATGTGGTGCTCTCTGTAGTAAGTATCCATGAGATACAGTTCACTGCAATACATTTTCCACAACTGCGAATATTCGCCGTAATGAAACCCTGCAATATGCTCCAGATGAAATTCCTGCATTTTTGCAATCGCATACAAGCCATCATAAAAGTAAGAAAATTTCTCATGCCACTTTGAAACTCTCCGACTTTCCACGGCTTTCAGGATGTCAGGAATTTTAATCACGTTCTCACTGATTTCATTCATGAAACGTTCGATAATACATTCATCAATACAAGGCAAACTATCCGATTTCAGCAAAATATTTGTATCCAGCGTTTCCAGACGCTTCACGAGGTTAAAATGCCCCTGTACTTCTTCGGCGATTTCAAATAATTTTTCACTGTCCTTGGAGTGCGCCCACTCATCAAGAAATGCATAGCAGTTTGATTGATTCCCCTCCGAAATATATTGATTCAGCCCTGAAAACAGGGAAGGCTCTAACCCCCCTGACAATGCTGTTATCATGATATGAGCTGTCAGCCCCCACAAAGAAAATTTTTCGTCCGCATAGCCTGTATATCTTGCAATCATTTCATAAAGGGCTTCTTGACTGCCGAATTTTTGGATGTTCGCCAATGCCTGATTTTCTTCCTCATCCAGCGTATCGCACAGAATCGCCCTCAATACCCCATGGACTGTATTCACTTCTGCATTCGAAAGCACCGCCATAATATCAATATGGAGCTGTCCGGCATTTTCATATTTCGTTTTCAGGGAAGCCAGTTTTGTGGTGCGTTCCTTGCTTTCGAAAAATTTCGTGTAATGCTTCATAGCACGGCGAATCTGTGTTATCTGCGGAATGTGCAGTTCATCCATCTGCATGGATGTCAGGTCAGCACGAAATTCCTCACTGTATCGCTCAATATCCCTTAACCAGTTATCTTCTCGGTGCTTGTAGGACAATGGGCTATATATCAGATAATTGCTTTCCGTGTCCGTCTCCAGCAACAGCATTTTCACCGCAAAGAAATTATCCCCTGTCAATTTCAGAATTTTGACATCTGGAATGACAACTTCATCAATCATGGACTCAAATTCCCGTTCAGAATCGTGCCAGAAAATAATTCTCCGCTTGTAGTCGTCGGGGAGTTCTTCAGCGAAACGCTCTGAAAGTGTCCGTTTGATAATATCTATCGTCATTTGATTTTCTCCAATATATCTGCAAATTTCGCATAGTTCACCTTGACACCGTCGTCCAAATCAATGGCAATCATTCTGTCTGCAAGATGATGTACTTTTTCCTCATATGCGTTGATTTCGTCCAATTGTGCAGTCAGCTTTTCCGACTGCTTTTTCAGCTTCACACGGTCGGACTGCACCGCTGTTTCCATCTGTCCGGAAATCAACGAAATCTGTGTCCGATAGCGTTCCTGCAATTCGTGAAC
>DGHF01000112.1:22433-39801 GCA_002392545.1 Ruminococcus sp. UBA3855 | reverse complement strand
TCAGGTGGATGATGCACTCCGCAAGCGTGAACTGATTAAACTCCGTGTGCTGGAAAATTCCGAATATACTGCAAGAGAAGCCGCTGAGGAACTCGCAGAACTCACAAAATCTGACGTGGTGCAGGTTATCGGGAGCAGGTTTGTATTGTTCAGACGAAACGCACAAAGCCCCGTCATTGACCTGAAAGCGGCGAGATAATGCGTATCGGAATTTTTGGCGGTAGTTTCAATCCGCCACATCTCGGACATATGCATTTGGCGGAAAGTGTTCGCTCTGCCCTCAATCTCGATGAAGTGTGGCTGATTCCCTCTAAAATTTCCCCTCATCGTTCTATGGATGAGTATGCTCCCGAAAATCAGAGGCTTGCCATGTGTGAACTCGCAGCAAGTGAATTTCCATGGATGCGTGTGGATGATTACGAACTCCAACAGGAAAGAATCAGCTATACTTACTACACTGTCAAGCATTTTTCGGAAAGCAGACCGGATGATACGTTTTTCCTCCTTGTGGGAAGTGATATGTTTCTGAGTTTTGACACATGGTATCAGTGGAAAGAGATTTTAAAATATGTGACACTGGTTGGAATGGCAAGAAAAGACGGAGAAATCAAATGTCTGGAAAAATTTGCGAAAACATTGGGTCAATATGGCAAAATTTGTGTTGTTGACGTGGACAGCTTTGCGGTATCTTCTACAAAAATTCGCACTATGATAAGAAAATCACAAAATTATTCTTGCTATTTATCCGGAAAAATAGTACAATATATTAAGGAACAGAATTTATATTCAGGAAGTGGTTCAATGTATCATATCAGGGAAAGGACGGTATTTTTAGAAAAAAATCTGACAAAGAAGAGATTTCAGCATTCTTGTAATGTTGCGAGGGCTTCAAAGATGCTTGCCCAGAAGTACGGAGCAGACATTGAAAAGGCGTATTTTGCAGGATTGGTTCATGATATCTGCAAGGAATTAAGTGACGAGGAACAATATGCACTGATGATTTCCGGTCCGTTTGCGCCGGATGATGCAGAACTGCATTCACGCAAGCTATGGCACGGAATCGCAGGAGCAAATTTTATTCGGAGAGAGTTCGATATTCAGGACGAAGATATTTTGAATGCGGTCAGATTTCATACTGTGGGCAGAGCTGGGATGTCCTTGCTGGAGGAAATTGTTTACATTGCGGATATGATTTCCGAAGAAAGAAATTATAAAGGCGTGGAAAAAATGCGACGTCGTGCTTCTGAAAATTTACAAGTTGCCATGCTGGAAGCCCTCACGGATGCCATCAGTTCCGTGCTGAAAAAAGGCGGTCTTCTTCCGCATTATACGATAGAGGCATATAACAGCTATATGCTCCGGTTTGGAAAACAGCCAGAGCAAAAGAAAGGGAGTTCAGCTGAATGAAGAAAAAGAACGTCCGGAAACATTCAAAAAATGAAACCGCTGTCAATGTTCTGATAACCATTGCAGTGGGAATTCTGACGTTGGCACTGATGTTGCTCATGATATTCAATGCGCCAATTGTGAGATTCACAACCGCTGAACGTGAGATTACACAGGTATCTATCATGAATTACCTCAAAAACAGACAGCCTGTGAAATATATCGAGGGTGAAATCAACCAGTCCAACAGTGACAAGGTTTCTGTCGAATATAAGGAAAACGTTGACAAGCTGTTTGATGACGGTCTTGACCTCCATCAGACTATTGAGGGACAGTTCACAATTTTATTTCTTGGATTTGATTCTAAGGAAAATGGTGGTGGCTACCTGCATGATGTGAATTATCTGATGCAGTTCAACTTGAATACAGCCAGTCTGAATATTCTCCAGATTCCCCGTGATACCTATATGCCGGCTTATTCCAACCAAATTTCTAAGAAATTTAATGGTATTTATAACGGCGGTACAAGGCGAAAGAGTAAAATACAGCGTGTTGTCAATGCGGTGCAGGAAAGCTTTGGAGTTCCTGTAGATGCTTATATTACGACAACTTGCGACAATATTGTTAATATTGTCGACATTGTGGGAGGTATCCCAATTGATATGCCCTATCGTGTTATTTTTGAAGCGGACAAAGTCATTGAAGAAGGCGAACAGGTCTTAAACGGTCAACAGTCGGAATGGCTGGTTCGTTTCCGTCATGGGTATCAGGGTGGAGATATTGACAGAGTACAGGCACAACGGCTTTTCATGGCGGCGGCAATGAAAAAAGCTATCAGTATGACGGATTTACAGATTCTTACCGCAGTCAATAAAGTTTACAAGGAAGAATTGATTGCATCTGATTTGAGTTTGAATGATATTGCCAGAATTGCTGACCTTGCCAGCACAATTGAAATGAGTAAAGTCAATGTGTTCATTCTCCCTGGGGAATATTGTACTGTTGGCAGTCAGGCGACATGGTCTATTCATAAACAAGCGGCATTGGATATGCTGAACGAAAATTTCCGGACACAGCAAGTTCCCTTGAAAATGGACGAAAGCACCATTGAAGAATGGGTACCAGAAGAATATTATCAGGATACCCAATATGACAGCAATAGCACAAATCTTCAGGATGTTGACGAAAACGGCGGGAATGCTCCTAATTTCAGTTCACATTATGAAGATTTGCTGAAGGAAATCCAATAATTTTGAAAGGAATGAGTGTATGACAGCAGAAGAAAAAATTAAAATCATTGTGAAGGCTCTTGACTCCAAAAGGGCAGAGAATATCCGTGTTCTGAAAGTCACGAATCTGACAATTCTCGGCGATTATTTTGTTATCGCCAACGGTACAAGCACAACCCACACCAGAACTCTGGCAGATGAGGCGGAATTTCAGCTTTCTCAGCAGGGAATTGAACCCCATCACCGTGAGGGCGCAAATGGTGCGGACTGGTATATTCTGGATTATCTGGATGTGATTGTACACGTATTTTATCAGGAAACAAGAGAATTTTACCGCCTTGAACAGCTTTGGGCAGATGCCGAAGAGGTGGATATTTCACAATTCATTGTGAATGAAGGTGAAGAAAACTAATGGCTGAAAACGGCAAAAAAATTGCAATGGCAATCGGCATTTATCTGCTTGTGAAGCAATTTGTAAATGTGATGCTTGGTGCTTCCATCTTTTCAATGCTGATACCGTTTGTGATTTCCGTATTTTTCTATTTGAATTTATCAGAATACACAAATTACGTTGCTGGGGCAGTGATTGCTTTTATCGCTGTTTGGCATTTACCGGATAACTTGCGGAATTTTCCGTCATCATGGCTGTATCTTACAGAAGGGATACTGGATTTGGCTGGTTCTGTGGTGCTGATTTTTTCGCAGGATATAAAGGCATATTTTAGTAAATCTTAGAAAGAAGGTTTTTCCCGTGAACAAGTATGATTATCAAAAAATCGAACAGAAATGGCAGACCTATTGGGATGAGCACAACACATTCCATGCGGAAAATGACTATACCAAGCCGAAATTTTATGCTCTGGTAGAATTTCCCTATCCTTCCGGTCAGGGTCTGCATATCGGTCACCCAAGACCTTACACCGCCATGGATATTGTCGCAAGAAAGCGCAGAATGCAGGGTTATAATGTGCTTTTCCCCATGGGTTGGGATGCGTTCGGTCTGCCGACTGAAAATTTTGCTATCAAAAATAAAATTCATCCGGCAATTGTTACCAAAAATAACGTGGCACATTTCAAAAGTCAGCTGAAATCTATCGGTCTGTCTTTTGACTGGGACAGAGAAGTCAACACCACTGACCCCGATTATTTCAAGTGGACACAATGGATTTTCATTCAGCTTTTCAAAAAAGGACTTGCTTATAAAAAGGAAATGGCTGTCAACTGGTGTACTTCCTGTAAAGTTGTACTGGCGAATGAGGAAGTTGTCGGCGGATGCTGTGAACGTTGCGGTGGCGAAGTTGTCCGCAAGGTCAAGAGCCAATGGATGCTCAAAATCACGGAATATGCACAGCGTTTGATTGATGACCTCAAAGACGTGAATTATTTCGACAGAATCAAGACCACACAAATTAACTGGATTGGTCGTTCAGAGGGTGCGGAAGTCGATTTCGATACCACCGCCGGCGATACTCTCACAGTTTATACCACTCGCCCTGACACGCTGTTTGGTGCTACTTATATGGTTATCGCTCCCGAACACCCCATGATTGAAAAATGGGCGGACAGACTGACCAACATGGACGCTATCAAGGCTTATCAGGAACAGGCTTCTAAGAAGTCTGATTTCGACAGAACCGAAATGAATAAAGATAAAACTGGTGTCAAGCTGGAAGGTGTCAAGGCTGTCAACCCTGTCAACGGTCAGGAAATCCCGATTTTCATTTCTGACTATGTTCTGATGAGCTACGGCACAGGTGCAATCATGGCTGTACCTGCTCATGATGACCGTGACTGGGAATTTGCAAAGGTTTTCAACATTCCTATGGTGGAAGTTGTTGCAGGCGGTAACATTGAGGAATGCGCTTTCACAGACTGCGCTACTGGCGTGATGGTGAATTCCGGATTCCTGACAGGTCTTTCCGTGGAAGATGCCAAAGTCAAAATTAAGGACTGGCTCGAAGAAACAGGCAAGGGACACAGAAAAGTCAATTACAAACTCCGTGACTGGGTATTCAGCCGTCAGAGATATTGGGGTGAACCCATTCCACTGGTGAACTGCGAAAAATGCGGTTGGGTTGCTATTCCGGAAGAAGAACTTCCCCTCCGTCTGCCGGATGTAGAAAGCTATATGCCGACTGATAACGGTGAATCTCCGCTGGCAACTCTGGAAAGCTTCATCAATACCACTTGTCCTTGCTGTGGTGCGCCTGCAAAGCGTGAAACAGATACCATGCCTCAGTGGGCTGGTTCGTCTTGGTACTTCCTTCGCTACTGCGACCCCCACAATGACAAGGAGTTAGCATCTAAAGAGGCTTTGGAATACTGGATGCCTGTTGACTGGTATAACGGCGGTATGGAGCATACTACCTTACATCTGCTGTATTCCAGATTCTGGAATAAGTTCCTGTATGACATTGATTCCGTTCCCTGCAAAGAACCGTACATGAGAAGAACTTCCCACGGTATGATTCTCGGCGAAAACGGCGAAAAAATGTCTAAGTCTCGTGGAAATGTCATCAATCCGGATGATGTTATCCGTCAGTATGGTGCAGATACGCTCCGTATGTATGAAATGTTCGTCGGCGATTTTGAGAAAACAGCTCCATGGAGTACTGCAAGTATCAAGGGCTGCAAGCGTTTCCTTGAACGTGTGTGGGCTTTGCAGGAAATCCTGACCGACGGCGATGAATACCGTCCGGAACTGCTCTCCGCTTTCCACAAGACCATCAAGAAGGTTTCAGAAGATATTGAATCCCTGAAATTTAATACTGCCATTGCTTCCATGATGGCTCTGGTCAATGATATTTATGCAACCGGAAGCATTAACCGTGCCGAATACAGAACGCTGGTTATCCTGTTAAATCCGTTCGCTCCGCACATGACAGAGGAAATTTATGAAGTTTGCAATTTCGGCGGTGTTCTCAATGAGCAGAAATGGTGCGAATATGATGAGTCTCTCTGTCAGGATGAAACGGTTGAAATCGTGGTTCAGGTGAATGGAAAACTCCGCTCCAGAATTCAGATTCCTGTCAATGCTGAAAAGGATGCTGTTCTCGCTCAGGCTATGGCTGAACCCAAAGTTGCAGAGGTAACAGAGGGAAAAACTATTGTCAAGCAGATTTATGTACAAAATAAGCTTGTGAATTTTGTTGTAAAATGACAAAAATCAGGCTCTTTTCAGAAATCTATTGACAAATTTCCAGCGGTATGGTATAATTATACTATGGTTATCTTAGGATTTTCATTCACTTAAAAAATACTCACAAACAGATAATGGTTATGATAACTGCTTTTCCATGTGGAAAGTTAGTATATACTATCCAAAGCGGGGACTGTCCGGACGTATTACATAAAACGTTCTGATAAACCGAGGATAGAACCTCTGTCTTGGTGGCAAAGGGAGGGAATAGACAAGTGGCAGAAATACGTGTTAGAAAAGACGAGTCTCTGGATGCTGCTCTGCGGCGTTTCAAGCGTTCCTGTGCTAAGGACGGTGTGATTGCTGAGGTTCGTAAGAGAGAGCACTATGAAAAGCCTTCGGTAAAGCGTAAGAAGAAGTCCGAGGCTGCTCGCAAGCGCAAGTATTGATAAGCGTAAATGCAAGGGTGTACTTCGGTATGCCCTTGTTTTGCTGAAAGGAGGTTTTTTCAGATGCTTCATGCAACCATTGCATTCCGTTCCATCTGCAATATTACACCCGAATTTCTCAAGGGTATGGGTATCAAGGGCTTACTGCTTGATATTGACAACACCTTGACAACCCACGACAATCCCACCCCTGCCAAAGGGGTTCTTGACTGGATTTCACGCATGAAACAAGCAGGAATTCAGATGCGCCTTGTCTCTAACAACCATCCCCCACGGGTCAAACCCTTTTCGAAAGTGCTTGGCATTCCTTGTATCTGCGATGCAAACAAGCCTCTTTCCAGCGGTTACAGCCGTGCCGTGGCTAGTATGCATTTGCAAAAACATGAAGTCTGTGCAATCGGTGACCAGCTTTATACCGATATTTTAGGGGCGAACTGGTTCGATTTGCGGAGTATTTATGTACAGCCCTTGGAGCTGGAAACTTGGAAGGGGCATGAATTTATCAGGGTCAAGCGGATTCTGGAAAAGCCCTTTCTTCCAAAACATTTCTATGACGAATAAGGAGTGATTTTTTTGAGCAAGAAAATTTTAATCATGCATGGACCAAATCTCAATTTATTGGGAGAGCGTGAACCTGCGATTTATGGAAATACCAATTTTGAAACACTCAATACCCATTTAGTTGAATATGCAAAATCTTTAGGTATGGAAGCGGATGTTTTTCAGTCCAATCATGAAGGCGCATTGGTGGATAAGCTCCATGAAGCCAGAAAAATTTACAACGGTGTTGTCTTGAATGCCGGTGCTTATACCCATTACAGCTATGCCATTTCGGACGCTATCAAGGCAATTCAGATTCCGGTCATTGAAGTGCATATCAGCAATATTTTCGCAAGAGATGCATTCCGTTCGAATTCCGTCATTGCTCCGGTCTGCAAGGGGAGTATTTCGGGCTTCGGTCTGCAAAGTTATGACCTCGCTGTCAAGGCTCTGGCGGATATGAACACAAGTTCGAAATATTGTCTTTACAGAAAAGCAAAAGCAACTTCTAATTGGAGTTCTATTTCTGAAATAGGAAATGAAAAATATGATTTGACATTAGCCAAATATCTGGACTGGGAAAATCGCTATTTGCAAGCGGTGAACAGCCTGATTGACGGTGAAATTGCTGATACTGTTACAATTTCTGAATTTGAGTCTGGTATTGACGATAATCGGGATATTTCCATCATTCCGGAAGTTGCCGAACTTTTGGAACAGGATAAAGAAAGTCCTTTGTGTCAGGCTTTGAAAGATGGAAAAACAGAGTTCAGCCGTGAAGAACTGCCGGAATTATTACGGCTTCTTTTGCGTGATGAGGCGTATTTTGTGATAATTGTCGGAAAAGTACAAATCTGGTCTGTGTTTGACTATAATTTAATGTTTGAAAGTGAACGGAATTTATTGAGCGTGCCATTGCCTGAGGGAATGTGCATCGGAAGAGAGGGTTAATTAGAATGAACATCTTTGAAGAGCGAATTCAGAAACTGAATGCATTGCTTTCGGGAAAAGTCGATTCTGCATTGATTACAGACGACATCAACCGCCGTTATTTAACCGGAATGAAGTCTTCCGCTGGCTATGTGCTGGTATTTCCGGAAGAATCCATTTTGATTATTGATTCTCGTTATATCGAACGTGCCAGACAGGTTGTAAAGCATTGCAAAGTCATTGAACAGGATATGAAGGTACTCAAACAGATTGCTACTCTCCTGAAAGAACACAATGCAAAATCCTGCGCTCTGGAGTCCATGAGCCTGACCATGAGCAGGGCGGCAAATTTCCTCAAAATTAAGGGCGTGCAGTTCTTGGCGGATGATACGTTGAGTCAAGCCCTTTACGATTTGCGGACGGTCAAAACCCCTGACGAAATCGAAAAAATTAAATCCGCTCAACATCTCGCAGAAGATGCCCTCGACAATCTCCTGCAAAAGCTTTGTGTCGGCATGACGGAAAGAGATGTTGCATTAGAGCTTGATTTCTACATGAGAAAACACGGTGCAGAGGATTTGTCTTTTGAAACAATCGCCCTCACTGGTGCGCATACTTCTATGCCTCATGGTGTGCCGGATGACAGAAAGGTACAGAAAAATGATTTCGTCCTGATGGATTTTGGCGCAGTCGTTGACGGCTATCACAGTGACATGACAAGAACCGTCTGTGTCGGCAATCCTACTGACGAAATGAGCAAGGTTTATTCCATCGTGAGAAATGCGCAGGATACTGCAAGGGCATTTGCAAAAGAGGGCGTGACTGGTCAGGAGCTGGATGCAATCGCAAGAAAAATTATTTCTGATGCAGGCTATGGCGATTACTTCGGGCATTCCCTCGGGCATGGTGTCGGACTGGAAATTCATGAGTTCCCTGTTGCAAGCCCTTCCGCCACTGCAAAAATGCAAAAGGGGAATGTTGTCACCATTGAACCCGGAATTTATCTTCCGGAAAAATTTGGTGTGAGAATTGAAGATTTTGTGCAGATTACCGAAAATGGATGTGAAAATTTGACAAATATTCCAAATACGCTGATTTGTCTGTAAAATTTTCTCAGAATGCTTGCAAAATCTTCTGTTTTGGTGTAAAATAAAAGTATATACTGTAATTTCAATCATTATGAAAAAAGATTTACGGAGGTTTATTTATGATTACAGCAGGCGATTTCAGAAATGGTGTTACTTTCGAACTGGACGGCAACGTTGTTCAGGTTGTAGAATTTCAGCACGTAAAACCCGGTAAGGGTGCAGCGTTCGTAAGAACAAAGTATAAGAATGTCATTACTGGTTCTGTGGTAGAGCGTTCTTTCAACCCGACCGAAAAATTCCCGACCGCTTTCATTGAGCGCAAGGACATGCAGTATAGCTATAATGACGGCAATTTGTATTATTTCATGGACATGGAAACTTATGAGCAAGTGCCGATTGGTGAAGACAAGCTCGGAGATAATTTCAAGTTCGTTAAGGAAGAAATGGTTTGCAAGATTCTTTCCTACAAGGGCAATGTATTCGGTGTTGAACCGCCTACATTTGTTGAACTCGAAATTACTGCTACTGAACCGGGTGTCAAGGGTGATACTGCTACTAATGCTACTAAGCCGGCAACTGTGGAAACTGGTGCAGAAATCCGTGTTCCGCTCTTCATCAATGAGGGCGACAGAATCCGTATCGACACCAGAACCGGCGAATATATGGAACGTGCATAATATTTTATGCACTTCCGAAAAGGGAGGTTGATTTTGATGGATAAAATCGCATATCTGAAAGGTTTGCTCGATGGTCAGGAAGTCGATAAGACCAAAAAAGAGGGAAAAGTATTCTACGCTATTGTGGAAGCACTTGAGGAACTGGCTGACCAGAATGAGAAACTCGAAAAGCGTGTGGCTGAGTTAGAGGAATTGTGTGACATTCTGGACGAAGACCTCGGCGAAATGGAAAATTTACTCTGGAATGATGAAGATGACGACGACGACAACGACGAAGAAAGCTTCTGCGATTACTGCACTGGCGATTGTATGAGCGATTCATTTGATGATGAACAGTATGAGACAATCTGTCCGACCTGCGGTGAACGCATTCTGCTGGATGAAGTGACATTGGAGGAAGGCGAAACAACCTGCCCGAACTGCGGTGAAGAAATGGAATTTGATTTCAGTGAGGATGAACTCGAAAATCTCATTCCGTCAAACGATACCGAAGACACAGAAGAATAATTTTTCACGACAGCAACAGTTTCTTGTTGCTGTCTTGTTTCCATAGGAAAGGGGGAATTTTTTGTGATATTGGAATTGATTTCTTATCAGGTGAGAGACAGAGAATTTACCCTCTGGCTTGAAAAGACGATTACAGAAAATCAGATTGAAATTATCGCAGTCTCTGATATACCCTTTGTCTATACAGATGGGAAAAATGCCGAAATTGCCGGAATACTAGGAAAAATAGAACATTTTACCATTCCGGAAGAGGGCAGAGACCACAGAAAACTCCCCCGATTCGTCAGCGATGCCGAACATCTCAAAGCAGTGCTGGAATATCATCATATTCCGGTTGACGATTACTCTGAACAGATGATTTCCCGTATTTTCACGAAACGGCTTGTGACTGTCCGCTGTCTGCTGGAAGATGATTCCTAGAATGCATTTTTTGAATGGTCACAGCATAAAATCAATCAGAAAGGATGATGTTTGAATGTCATTTACAGCGAAAAAACCGGAAACACTAACCCTGAATCCATTCACAATGATTGGAAAAGAATGGTTTCTGCTGACTTCCGGCGCAGTTTCAAATTATAATACTATGACTTGTTCATGGGGCGGTCTGGGGGTACTCTGGAATCAGAACGTTGTCACTGCTTATGTTCGCACCTCTCGCCATACATTCGATTACCTCGAAAAAAGCAATCTTTTCACCATCAGCGTTTTTCCTGAACAATATCGAAAAGCCCTTGCCTATTGTGGCAGTCATTCCGGCAGAGAGGTTGACAAGGCAAAGGAAACCGGCTTGACTCCTATTTCCATTGACGGAACGACGGCTTTTGAAGAGGCAAAGCTTATTTTGGTGTGTGAAAAAGTTTATGCTCAGATTCTGGAGGAGGAGAAATTCATCCTCAAAGAAAATCTGACAGACTTCTACCAGAAAGATGCCATGCATAAAATGTATATCGGCAGAATTTTGAATGCTTATGAAAAAGATTGACCTGATGAGACTGTCATTTCAATGATGACAGTCTTTTTTTGTGAAAAAATTCTGCTGTATGCTTTACAAATTGCTGAAAAAGGTGTATAATAAATTGGGATACTATTTGTATTTTAGTGACAGGAGGTTATTGATTATGGAATTTACACCAAAAGAATTATTGAATTTTGTAACGGAAAATGATGTCAAGTTTATTCGTCTGACATTTTGCGATATGCAGGGAAATATGAAAAATATCGCCATCATGCCGGACGAACTGCCGAGGGCGTTTTCACATGGGATTTTATTGGATGCAGCCGGATTTTCAGACTGCTATCAGGATTTATTGCTTGTGCCGGACAGTTCCACATTGTCCGTTCTGCCATGGCGACCAAAGTCAGGGCGAGTGGTACGGTTTTTCTGTAGTATCATGAACCTTGACGGAACACATTATGCCGGCGAAATCCGCTATGCATTGCAGAGCTATATCAAGGAATTGCACAAACAGGGTTATTCCTGTGAATTCGGGACAAAAAGTGAATTTTACCTTTTCGACTGCGACCAAGAAGGCAAGCCCACCAGAGTCCCCCATGACAATGCCGGATATCTGGATGTTGCACCCCTTGACAAGTGTGAAAATACCAGACGTGAAATTTGTCTCTCTCTGGAAGAAATGGGGCTGAATCCTACTCGTTCCGCTCATAAATATGGACCAGCTCAAAATGAAATTGATTTCCGCTGTGCAGAACCTGTGACAGCTGCTGACAATATGGTACACTACAAAACTGTTGTCAAGACTATTGCAGCCCAGAACGGTTTGTATGCATCTTTTATGCCTATGCCCCTGAAGGGAAACTATGGCAGTGCATTGACTATTATTATGAGTATTAAGAAGGACGGTAAAAATATTTTCGAACTGGAAGACGGAAAAATTTCTGAAATCGGTCAAAGTTTCATTGCCGGAGTTTTGGAGCATATGCCCGAACTGACCGTATTTTTGAATCCTATTATCAATTCTTACAGACGGCTGAATCATGCCAAAGCACCGAATCATATTAACTGGTCTTTTGACAATCGGAATCCCCTTTTGAGAGTTCCTGCACAGGTAGGTGTTCATCCGAGAATTGAAATCCGCAGTGCAGATTGTTGCTGTAATCCGTATATTTCATTCCGCTTGTTGTTGTGTGCTGGAATGGATGGAATCAAAAACAACCTTGTTTTGAGTGATGCATTGGAATTGACCGCTGAACGAAAGAATTTTGCAGAATTGCCGGAAAATCTGGACAGTGCCTACATGACCGCAAGGGGAAGCAAGTTTATTGAAGAAAATCTTCCGCCTGAAATTTATCGGAATTTTTTCGGCAATGTGGAACACTTGCTGTCACAATATGTTCATGCAGAGGACAGGGAAGCATTCGAATATGAATATTTCCTTTCAGAATAATCCGGTATGAGGAGCTGAAAAAATGATGGAAAGAGCATTGATTGTATCCGGTTCTGAAAAGGCAATGGAGACAATTGCACAGTTCCTTTCTTCCTATGGGTATACCAATCTGACCTATACAGCAAGTGGCAGTGAGGCAAGACGGCTTATCAACAGCATGGAATTTGCGTTAATTATCATCAATACCCCCCTGACAGACGAATTCGGACACGAATTATCCATTAAAGTGGCAGAAAATACCAGTTCCGGCGTAATTCTGCTTTGCAAGGCGGATATTGCAGAGGATGCTTCCGACAAAGTGGTTGATTATGGTGTATGTGTGGTTTCCAGACCTATCAACCGGAATATGCTTCACCAGTCTATTCGATTGGTGGAAGCGACACGCTCCCGAATGATGGGGCTGAAACGGGAAAATTCAAAACTCATGATGAAGATTGATGAAATGCGCCTGATTAACCGTGCCAAGATTGTACTCATGCAGTATTTGCAGTACAGCGAACCAGAGGCACACCGTTATATTGAAAAGCAGGCGATGGATACCCGATGCACAAGAAAGGAAGTTGCACAGCGTATTCTTGCGGAATATCAGGAATAAAAAACAGCGGTCACTGCACCGCTGTTTTTCGCATAAATTCTCTTGAAATGGGAATACTGTCATCATCCGGCTATCTCATAAGCCTTGCGGAGGAATTCCAGTTTAAGGAGGAAATTATCAATCACGTGCTGTTCCTTGTTGTCTGCAATGAAAATTCCTGCAAGGTCCCGCAGTGCGGTAATCATGCAGATATTGAAAAGCGTTTCAAGGTCTTCTTCATCATGAAATGTCAGAAGATTCAGGTTGATGAATTTTTTGATTTTTTCAATGTCGAAAAATTTTTCATCTTCTGTGATGTAATCTCCTTGCAGTGTAATCAATCTTAGCATTTGTTCATTGAAAAACAGGTGCTGTCGGAAGTCTTTGGAGTCCCGATAGCAGAGCATTCTTGTAGCGAAACGAAACGTTTTTTCCATCATGTCGAAAAAATCACCGCCGTTTTCGGAAATGCGCTTTTGAGCATAATTTTCAATATCCGTTCTGTATTCTTCCAGAAGATAGAGGAAAATATCATCTTTACTGCGAAAATACTGGTAAAAGCTTCCTCTTGATATTCCGCACTGCTTGACAACATTCCCGATGGAAAAATTTTCATAGGATGAGCGTGTGATTTCGTCTTTGACTGCGTTCATGATTCTTTCCTGCTTGGGCTGTGTCAAGCGGAAAAATGTTTCTGTTGGCATGATACAGCTCTCCTTTCATTTATTTTTTACCCATGATGGGACACAATTTTCTTGTTCTATTATAACATAAAATTTTTGTTTTGTCAAGAAATGGAAACATAAAAATGGATTTTTCGGAAATACAAAAAAATGTTAAAAAAAAACGTAGAAAGAGTTGACAAATCTCGAAAAAAGTAATATAATAGTATTATTACAGCATCGTTTCTGTAAGGGTCAGCATTTTTACAGAAATGATTTGAGAGGGGAATTTAAGATGATAAACACCGGAGAAATTTGTCTGCTCGACTGCGGTCAGCAGGCTCATGCCGGTACACAGCAGTTCA
Organism: Ruminococcus sp. UBA3855; assembly: GCA_002392545.1. Taxonomy (GTDB): domain Bacteria; phylum Bacillota; class Clostridia; order Oscillospirales; family Ruminococcaceae; genus UBA3855. The sequence continues at coordinate 25,850 of DGHF01000112.1, read as the reverse complement.
GCCAACAAGGGGAGCAGGACTGCCTTTTAGTGATGTGCGGAGTTCGTACCACACTCAGAATTGACGAAAAACAATACTACATGCAGCCTTTTACGTTTGTACTCGTTCCGTTTGCGGGAAATCAGATTGTGGTTGACTCGCAGGGGGTAACGGCATACCGCTATCTGCATTTGCAGATAAATGAGGCTTTTCAGAAGAGATTACTCAACAATGGGCTGACTTTTAGGGAGACACACACACTCGCCCAGCCTTTGGCGATTGAAGAAGTCTGGAAGATATTGCTTCCGGCTATGGATGCAATCACACCATCACAGAGGGAAATGGGAATTCATGCACTCCAACTGCTGATGTGTTTGCTGGAGGAAGCTTCTGACGGGTCTGTGACTCGTGCAGCGGAAGTTCCGCATTATGACAAGCTGACAGTATTAAGGCATGATATTTATCAGCACCCCGAAAAGGATTGGTTTATTCAGGACATTTGCAACCGTCTCGGAATCAGCCGCCCTTATTTCCACAAAATTTATCTTGCGGCATTTGGCACAACCTGTACGCAGGATGTTATTGCAAGCCGTATTGCCTGTTCGAAGAAACTGCTGGAAACTACTGACAAGGCTATCAATGTTGTTTCCCAGCAAAGCGGATTTGAAACGGATGTTTATTTTATGCGTCAATTCAAAAAACATGTTGGTATGACCCCTACAGCTTACCGGAGAATTTACAGACAAACACAGACACCATCAAAAAAGAGGAGATAACTGGTATTTATGAAGATTTCACGAAAAATCAATGGTCTTTACCGTTCTACCAAAACAACAATGGTAGTTTGTGCAATTCTTCTTATTATTACTGCAACGGCACTTTTTCTGTTGATGCTCTTTCCGATTCAGCCAAAAGAGCCGGAAGTCATCGTTCTGAACCGTCATTCCCCTGTACAGCTTCAGAAAATTGTACAGGAAACGGAAGACCTTTCAGAAGAACCCACTGAAACTGAGCCTGTTGTTCAGCCGGCGGAAACAGTGCATACACTTTCTACATGGTCGGCAAATATCAGCGGATTTAAACAGGATTTTGCCGGATTCAACAAGCAGGAACTTGGAATTACAACAGCTGACCCTTTTCCCCTGCGTACAAAGGCAACCACTACCACCAAAAAACCAGAGGAAACTCAAGCTCCTAAAGTAGAAGTACCGCAGACGCAATCTCCTAAACCAGAAATTTCTGTTGTCAATCAGAACGAAGCTCGCCAGCCAGCGCAGACAGTTACACAGGCTGTTCCTCAGCAAGATGATTCGGCATTAGCTCCTCCGCCGATGCCGGATGTGGCACAGTGAAACATGAAATGAAAAAGAAGTCCCGAAAGGGGCTTCTTTTTTGTGATGATTGACGATTTTTCAGGGAATTATTTCGGTAAATCACTCAATATTTTACAATATCCGTTTATAAAAAATGACAAAATTATCAATAATGGGAAAATATGTTCTCTTGTTCATAATTTGTACATAAATATATCGTTTTTTATTCACAAAAATATGCTATAATGAACTGACAAACGGAAATAGACTCAGTCCCATATCAAAGGAGGGGTGCGACATGCATAACCGCAAACGTGACAAAAAAGCGGAAACATCTCAAAATGAAAGCATTGTTTTATACATCGTGATGGGAGTCATGCTGTTTACCATCGTTGCCGGATGCATTGCAGTGACAATTTATCTAAATTCCATGGAACAGAGAAAGAATCCTACGTCTGACAATATTGTGGAATATTTCCCAACGGAAACAGCATTCGCACAGGCAGAAACTCAGAAATCAGCAAACAGTACAACGAAAATTGTGCATACTACTGTTATGACTGAGCCGGAAACCTTTGCTGTAAATGAAGAAACCGCCGAAACCGCTGTCATGGAAACCATTTTCCAGAGGGAAACAATACCGCAGAATCCACCTCAAAATGAAATTCCTGAAATTATTCTGGAAAATGAAAATCTCATCATTCCGGATTATACCAATCAGGACGGCAACCGGACAGAAATTAAGCTCCAGAGTGCTGGATTTCGTGTTGACAGGAAATATGAATACAGTGATACTGTTCCCACAGATGCTGTTATTCGTACCGAACCTATGGCAGGGGAGAAGACCGAAAAAGGCTCTACCATCTGCGTGGTGGTCAGTCAAGGCTCTGAAATGATTTCAGCTGAAATGCCCGACCTTATCGGGCAGGAACTCGAAGAAGGAAAAAAAATGATGCAACCTTATGGCGTGCATATCCAAGTAACAGAAGTTGCCTCTTCTCAAACCGCCGGAACAATCCTCTCTCAAAGCGTTCGGGCAGGTGAAATGCTTGAACAGGGCGAAAGTCTGGAATTAACTGTCAGCAACGGAGAGCAGGAAACAGGAACAGTTACTTATACTATCGAAATTCCGTCAAAGGAAACATCACACTTTGTGCTGGACTTCTTCGACGAGGAAAGCAATCATATTGCTTCAAGCGGTTCGCTCAATTCTGCTTACATTGACCATTCCATCATTGTGACACTGGAGGGAACAGGCACAAAGAAAATCTATGTCACGCTCCAGAATGTCAATACCGGACTGACTGCGGAAGTGGGGTCTTATAATTTCTATTATGATGATGGTACTTATGCCGCTATCAATGAAGATATTCTTCTTGCCTTTGAAGAGGTCAGCCCATCTGAGGAAACTACCACTGAGCCTACTGAGGCTTTCACGGAAACAATGGAAACTGTTTCTTCCATCTTGTCCGGAGAGTAATGCAATTATCAGGCATACCATGAAAAATATGCTCCAGTATCAGTGATATCCGCCCCCGCCTAAAGAGGCGGGGGCTTTCCCTCGCCAATGGGTTTGGTTCTCGTTCGATAGTACCAGCGTACTAAGCGTAGGCGAGCTAACCCCATGTGTCCCACGGTTCTTTTTATTTCAGGTCATGCGGAAACTAACCGCATTCCCTCATTTCTGATGTTCATGGCAGCGTTCACATCTCTGTCATGATGTGTACCGCATTCCGGACAGTCCCATGCTCTGACAAACAAATCTTTTGTTTCAGGATTTTTGTAACCACAACAGGAACAAGTCTGTGAACTTGCAAAGAATCTGTCAACTTTGACAAGAATTTTGCCGATTTTCTCCAGTTTATATTTCAGCTTGTCTGTAATATCGTGGATAAGCCGGTTCATTTCCGTTACTGTCTTTATACAGTTCATGCATAGAGAAATCAAGCCCCAGAAAATCATGCAGTTCCTGTTCCTGTACTTGGTTCTCGTACTCAAACAAGATACTTGCATAGTATTTTCCGCTTGATTTTCTGTTCCAGATAGTAGTTGTATACCAGTCTGACACAGCCGAATGTCTTTGCAAACAGAAATTTTTGTTCTTCTGTGGGATATATTCGAAATT
>DGHF01000112.1:0-22306 GCA_002392545.1 Ruminococcus sp. UBA3855 | reverse complement strand
TGTCAATAGGTGGGACGCAATTCATAAAAACCGCTGTATTTTGGTACAGCGGTTTTTGATTTTGATGCAATTTTCGGGAAATATCCGAAATAATCAGCTGTCCAGCCCTGCACGGAGTTCCCGACAGATTTTTGTAATTTCCGGTACAGCATCCTGTCCGAACTCTGCCACCTTGTTGACAATGGCACTGCCTACAATGACACCATTACAATGACGTGAGATTTTATGCGCTGTTTCGCCGTCACGGATGCCAAAGCCCACACAATAGGGAATTTTTGCAGATTCTGCAATTTCTCCAAAGAATTTGTCAAAATCCGTGCTGAACTTGTCACGAACACCAGTTACACCGACAGACGATACACAATACAGGAAACCTTGTGCCACTTTTGCGATTTTCTTAATTCTGTCATGGCTGACAGGGGTCACGAGGGAAATATTATAAATTCCGTTCGCATCCGCAGAAGCCTTGAATTCGTCATGCTCTTCAAAAGGCAAATCCGGCACGATAACACCGTCAATTCCCACCTCTTTGCACTTGTCAAAGAAATCAGGAGAACGGAAAATCGTATTTGCATACAGCATCAGCAAAAGGGGTATATTCGTTTTTTCTCTCAAACGAGCCACCATTTCAAAGACGCCCTTTAATGTTGTTCCACGCTGTAAGGCTCTCTGACTTGCCATCTGGATTGTACCGCCTTCTGCGATGGGGTCAGAGAACGGCACACCAATTTCAATGATGTCAACTCCTGCCTGTTCCATAGCCAAAACGGCTTTTTCTGTGAGTTCATAACCGCCGTCACCAGCGACAATATAAGTAATTAAAGCCTTTTTATTCTGGGCTTTCAGTTCTGCAAACTTTTCATCAATTCTGTTAGCCATTGATATTCACTCCTCTGTATCTTGCAATCTGCTGTACGTCCTTATCACCACGACCAGAAAGATTGATAATCATAATCTGGTCAGGGCGCATTGTGGGTGCAATTTTTCTTGCGGCTGCAACGGCATGAGCGGACTCAACCGCCGGAATAATGCCCTCTACCTTAGAGAGGTACTCAAACGCCTGAACAGCTTCTTCGTCCGTGATAGCCACATAATCCGCACGACCGGTACTATGCAACCATGCATGTTCAGGACCAATTCCGGGGTAATCCAGACCAGCGGAAATAGAGAATACTGGTGCAATTTGCCCCTCGTCATTCTGGAGGAAAATGGATTTCATGCCGTGGAAAATTCCCAAGTCGCCTTTGGAAATGGTTGCTGCATGGTCAGGGGTATCAATGCCACGTCCGGCGGCTTCTGCGCCGACCAGTCTCACACTTGTATCTGGAATGAAGTCATAGAAAATCCCCATTGCATTTGAACCACCACCAACACAGGCAACGACACAATCAGGGAGTTTTCCCTCTGCTTCCATAATCTGTTTTTTGGCTTCTTCACCAATGATTTTCTGGAAATCACGAACCATGGTAGGGTATGGGTGAGGACCCATCACAGAACCAATACAATAGAATGTTGTCTCAATGTTGGTAGCCCAGTCACGCATAGCCTCGTTGATGGCATCTTTCAGGGTAGCTGTGCCGGAGTCAACTCCTGTTACCTTTGCGCCTAACAGCTCCATTCTGTAGACGTTGAGAGCCTGTCTCTCCATGTCTTCACGCCCCATATAGACTTCACATTCCAAGTCGAAATATGCGCAAACTGTGGCAGTAGCAACACCGTGCTGACCTGCACCAGTTTCAGCGATAACACGCTTTTTCCCCATGTGCTTCGCAAGCAATACCTGACCTAATGCGTTATTGATTTTGTGAGAGCCTGTGTGGTTCAAGTCTTCACGCTTGATATAAATTTTCGCTCCGCCGAGGTCTTTTGTCATTTTGTCTGCATAGTAAAGCAGTGACGGACGGAATGCATAATTTCTGTAAAGGTCATGCAATTCCTGAATGAATACAGGGTCATTCTTGTAATGTTCGTAGGCTTCCAGCAGTTCAGAGACTGCATTCATGACGGTTTCAGGGACGTACTGCCCCCCGAACTCGCCAAATCTTCCGATTTTTTCCATAGTTATCCTTCTTTCTGAAAATTTTTGATTGTTTCGGTCAATACCCTGATTTTTTCAGGGTCTTTGCATTTATCAGTTTCCACGCTGCTGGAAACGTCAATTCCGAAAGGGTTCACGGCTTTGACAGCATCAACGGCATTTTCCGCAGAAATTCCGCCAGCCAAGAAAAAGGGCTTTGTGGGGCGGTTGTTTGTGATAATGTCCCACGGTGCAAGCGTTCCTGTACCTCCTTGACTAATGGCGGAAAAGCTGTCTAATACCAATCTATCAACAGGCAATTTGTCAGCGTTGGCAATGTCCTCCGCCGTGCGAACTCTGACGGCTTTCCAGATTTCGCCTTGAAAGACTTCACGCAATGCCTGAATATAGATTTTGTCTTCCTCTCCGTGCAATTGAATCACATTCAATTCCTCATGATAGGCATATTTGATAATTTCGTCAAGCGGTTCATTTACGAAAACTCCGACAGTCTGGATATTGTTGTCAAGGTAGGATTTCAATTCATAAAATGTCCCCATGACAATACTCCTGCCAAATCCGCCGGAAAGAATAAATCCGGCATAATCGGGCTTGTACTGATTCAGATACTGCACATCCTGTACACGACGATTTCCGCAGATTTTGAGTGCAATACTCATTGTGTGCCCTCCCTGAGTTGGTGAAGAGTTGCGGTGATATTATCGCTTCTCATGAGCGTTTCCCCAATCAGGACAGCATTTGCACCGTTCGCCTGAACGGTTTTCATGTCGGCATTGTTTTTGATACCGCTTTCTGATACGAACAATTGATTTTGTGTGCGCATTCCGGAAAGTTCAGCGGTATGGTGCAGATTGACTTCAAACGTTTTGAGGTTTCTGTTATTCACGCCCAATAATTGAGGTTTGAGCACCTGAACACGCTTGACTTCTTCCACCGTGTGAACCTCTACCAGACAATCAAGCCCGATATGATGCGCCAATTCAAAAAATTGCTTCATTCGCTCATCATCCAGCACAGATGCAATCAACAGAATGGCGGATGCTCCAATTGCTTTCGCTTCATAAATCTGATATTCGTGAATCACAAAATCTTTCCTTAAAATGGGAATTGTGACATTTTGAGCGATTGCCTTCAAATATTCACTGCTTCCCTGAAAATAGTGTTCTTCGGTCAGGCATGAAATACAATCCGCTCCGGCTGTTTCGTATTCTTTCGCCAGTTCAACAGGGTGAAAGTCGGGACGAATCAAGCCTTTGGAAGGGGATGCTTTTTTCACTTCACAAATGCAGGATAAGCCTTGTTTCCGCAGTGCTTCAATAAATCCGGCTTTATCAGGAGCGTGAGCGGCTTTTTTCTGCATTTCGGAAAGGGAAATATTCTGCATTTCCCTTTCCAGTTGTATTTCACGCTGTTTACAAATTTCATCCAGAATCATGGTATTACTCCAATTCATTGGTAAACTTGACAAATTCGTCCAGTTTGGCGAGGGCTTTACCGCTGTCGATTGTCTCCTGTGCAAGTTTCACACCGTCTGCAAGGGTTTCTGTAATGCCGTAAGTATAGAGAACAGCTCCGGCATTCATCAAGACAATATCACGCTTTGCGCCTGTGATTTCTCCAGAAAGAATGCCTCTTGTGATATTGGCATTTTCCGAAGGAGTACCGCCGACAATTTCGGATTTATCATAACGATTTAAACCAAAATCTTCCGGTTTGATTTCGTAAGTTTTAAGATTTTCGCCGTTGACCTCTGTCACGGTGGTTGCATCTGAAACAGTGATTTCGTCCATGACATCATTTCCAAATACTACCATAGCTCTTTTAATGCCGACTTGCTGTAATACTTGTGCCATGATTTCTGTCAGCGACTTTTCATAGACACCTAACACAATATAATCAGCCTTTGCCGGATTGGTGAGAGGTCCTAAAATATTGAATACTGTCCGGACTCCCAATTGTCCACGAACAGGTCCTACAAAACGCATACTTGCATGATAACTCTGTGCAAACAGGAACGACAAGCCGACATTTTCAATACAAGCCTTTGCCTGTAATGGCTTTGTGGCGATTTTCACGCCCAATGCTTCCAATACATCCGCTGCACCGCTCTTGCTGGAAACGCTTCTGTTTCCGTGCTTTGCGACTTTTGCACCAGCTGCCGCTGCAACAAATGCGGAAGTAGTCGAAATATTGAATGTAAATGCCTTATCTCCGCCAGTACCCACAATATCAATGGTTTCTGTGCAATCGGGAACAAGTGCGGCTTTGGCTCTCATACCCTTAGCGAATCCGGCGATTTCTTCAGGAGTTTCGCCTTTGGTAGCAAGTGCCATCAAAACAGCAGTAATCTGCAACTGATTTGCTTCACCGCCCATGAGGATATTCATGCAGTCTTCTGCTTCCTGTGCGGTGAGGTTCTCACGGTTCATGAGCTTGCTGTAATAGGGTTTCAGGTCAGCAGGTCTCTTTTCTGGTTCAGGTTCAACCAGTCCGGCAATGGCTAAGAAATTATGAAGAAGTCTCCTGCCGTCCGGTGTCAGGACTGATTCCGGATGGAACTGCACACCATAGGTTTTGTGTTCCTTGTGGGAAATTCCCATAATCTGACCGTTTTCGTCAAGGGCTGTTACATACAAACAATCGGGCAATGTGCTTTCGTCTGCAATCAGAGAATGATACCGTCCTACCTGCATCGGATGAGGTAAGCCCTTTGAGAGGGGGTGCTTTTCTTCGAATTTAATCATACTGCTTTTGCCGTGCATCAGCTGACGAGCCGGAATAATTTTCCCCCCGAATGCTTCCACAATTGCCTGATGTCCTAAGCAAACACCTAAAATCGGGATATTTCCGCTGAATATTTTGACTGTTTCGATAGAAATTCCAGCCGTTGACGGATAAGCAGGACCGGGGGAAATGACAATTGCAGACGGATTTAATTCTTTGATTTCGTCAATGGTGATTTCGTCATTTCTCTTTACCAGAATATCAGGGTACATTTTACCGATTTCCTGCACCAGATTGTAGGTGAAAGAATCGTAATTATCAATTACCAGAATCATTTTCTAGCCTCCTTGAGAGCGTTGAGCATTGCGCCAGCCTTATGGGTTGTTTCTGCGAATTCTTTTTCGGGGTCAGAATCGGCAACAATTCCAGCACCTGCCTGAACATAAGCCTTTCCGTTTCTATAAAGAATGGTACGGATTGCAATGCAGGTATTCATATCGCCGTTATAGCCAAAATAGCCAACCGTTCCGCCATAAAGCCCCCGCTTTTTATTTTCGAGTTCGTCAATAATTTCCATGGCTCTGACCTTTGGCGCACCGGAAAGCGTACCAGCAGGGAGAACTGCTTGTAATGCGTCCATGGGCTTCATATCCTGACGAAGTTTCCCCTGTACATCTGACACCAGATGCATGACTTTAGAATAACGCTCCACCCTCATAAAATCAGTGACCTGCACTGAACCATATTCACTGACTTTTCCGAGGTCATTTCTGCCAAGGTCAACAAGCATGGTATGTTCTGCACGTTCCTTTTCGTCTGCAAGCAAGGACTTTTCAAGGGCGATATCTTCGACATGGTCTGCACCTCTGGGGCGAGTGCCTGCAATGGGTCTTGTGGATGCAATGCCATCATTGACCTTGACAAGCAGTTCGGGAGATGCGCCGGAAATCTCATATTCTTTCGTTTTGAAGTAATACAGATATGGAGAGGGGTTTGTCGCTCTCAGACGGCGGTAAACCTCGAAACTATCCGGCGGATTATCCACCTCGAAACGCTGAGACAATACCACTTGGAAAATATCTCCGGCTTTGATGTATTCTTTCGCCTTTTTCACAATATCCATGAATTCTTCTTTTGTCATGTTGGAATTAACCTGTACAGGCGGTTCATCATCACGGAACTGACCTCTACAGTGATACTGGTCAATTTTTGCAGCGATTTCAGCAGCACGGAATTCAGCTTTCTGATATTGTTCTGCAATGTCCTCATCCGTGCGGATGTTCACAATCACAATGGCATTTGAATTCAGATGGTCATATGCAACCAGTTCACGATATTCAAATAAATGCAAATCCGGCATTCCAATATCATCTTCCGGAATGTCAGTCAGTCCTTTTTCTGTATAGCGTACAGAGTCATAAGCGAAATAGCCAATCATACCGCCTGAAAAATAGGGGTAATCTTCCATTTTCGGGGAATTCACCTTGTCAAGCAGGGTCTGAAGATATTGAAAGGGCTTTTCCTGTGTGAAGGTCTGACTGTCACCATTTTCAATAATCTGGAGCTGTGCGCCGTTTGCTCTGAGTTCCCGTTCGGGATGAAAACCAATAAAGGAATATCTGTCCCATTGTGTTCCGTTGTTTACGCTTTCGAGCAGAAAAGCGTTTTCTTCTTTTGCGGAAAGTGCGGAAAAGATGCTGACCGGAGTACGATGGTCTGCCGGAATAGTGAAAAATACCGGAATGGTATTATATGTTTCTGCCAGCTTCTGCACTTCTTCCAATGATGGATATAACATGTCTTGTCAACCTCCTGAATAAAAAAATAAAAGCCAATTCCCCCCATACTAAGGGACGAATTGACTCCGTTGTGCCACCCTGATTCGAGCACATCACCCCCGAAAGGGACTCGATGCTCCTCTTTTCGGATACTAACATATCCTACCCCGATAACGTGGGGAATCCGGCGCAGGATACTTGCACGAAAAATGTGTTCTCCGTTGCTCCTCACAGACCCATTCACCTGACAGCATATGTACCGGATTTTCACCACCGCCGGCTCTCTGTGACACTGTTTTGTAGATTACTTGCTTCTGTTCAAAGGATTTATATTATTAACGAGTTCATTATAACATATTTCATCAATTTTGTCAAGTGTTTTTTTAAATATTTTTTTCGAAGATATTTTGGAAAAATTCATGAAATATTTTTCAGAAACTACTTGCCAACTGCGACAAAAAATGATATAATATAAGGGTACGTATCAAAAAGAAAACATTCAGGTGGGTGCATTCTGCACCAATCTGCTAAAAATTAGGAGAGAACGAAGGTATGATGAAATTTTTTAGCAATAAGTGGACGAAGCGGGTCATTTCCCTGCTGAGTCTGGTATATTGTGCATTTGTGGGATTTTTTGCGTATTTTTCTATTTACTACAACATGGTGGTTACTCAACCCCAGCAGGCGACTACTATGGTGACAGCGGTTTCTGTGATTATGCTGATAATCATGCTTTACACGAGGGAACAGTTTTTTACAAAGTTATCCAGTATTTTCCTCCTTCCGGCAATGGTTCTGCCGATTCTGATGTATTTCGGGCAATGGAATATTTTAGTACCGCCCCTTGTTGTGGCGTTGGTCATCTTCTTCTTTTCGGGGATGGGGGAAACCGGAAAGACCGTCTGGGGGACATTGATATTATTGATTTATCTGGTGGCATCACTGATATATTTTGTTGTCACGTCCATGTTTGCACCGTCCACCGTTACAACAACAATTCTTTCAGGAAATTCGCCGTCTGGTCTGTACCGCTGTACCGTCAATGAAACGGTAGACAGTTCAAATGGTAGTACCAAAGTTACCATTGAACCCAATGCCATGGACAAAGATTTCACCCTTGTGCTGTTTCAGATTAAGGGGCTGGAACGTGATGTTATGATTGAACGTCCCATGCAACCCAATGTCACAATTGAGTGGAAAACGGAAAAACGTGCAGATATTTCCAAAGATTTGAAAAAGATTTCCAACAACATTGAGGTTACTCTTTCAGAAAAGCAAATGGCAATTCTTGGAAAAGATGCTTACAAGGTTACTTTCAGCGACGGTTCAGAACAAACTATGAGCGGTGAGGCTTATCATGGTGTGATTATTCCCTTGACTGCTGAAATGCGTAAAGAGCTGGAAACTGATGCAACAGAACTCGCACTGGACGGAATGGGTCCCAATACTAAAAATATTTGCGGTGTCAGTGTGGAAGACCTCCGAACCATCCGACTTTCCAGTCTCACAGATGAGGAACTTGCAAGATTGGGCGTTCCCGAAGAAGGTGACGTATTATATTATAACGGAAAGGTTGTATTCCGCTATTATATTGCTATTCTGGAAGAATATTTCGCCCTTGACAAACGTGAATTAGGGTTATGGTAATTAGGAAAGGGATTCTGATATGAAAAATAAATTTCTTATTTTGTTCCTTCTTGCTTTTGTAGTTTCTTCATTCTGCAACTGCCTATTCTGAAAATATTGCCAATACCAATATCAGTCAAAGTGAATATGAACAGGGAATTGCTGGACATTCCTATCAATTACTTTCATTAAATTTGTTCAGCGACTATCAGCCACAGTAAATGGTATTTCACTTATTTTTGAAACTGTTCTTTCTGGAATCTATTTCCGGAAACAGAAAATTTTATATTCAGGAGGTTCGTTATGAGCGAATTTTTCAAAACCATCGGCAAAATTCCTTATGAGGGCAAAGGCTCGGACAATCCGCTGTCTTTCAAGTACTACAACCCTGACGAAGTTGTTGCAGGCAAGCCCATGAAGGAACAGCTCAAGTTTGCGCTTTCTTGGTGGCACACCATGGGCGGTGACGGAACAGATATGTTTGGTGTCGGCACTGCTGACAAGACTTGGGGACAGGCTGACCCTGAGGCTCGTGCTATTGCAAAGGTTGATGCTGCTTTCGAAATCATGGATAAACTTTCCATTGAGTACTATTGTTTCCATGACCGTGATTTGTCTCCGGAATATGGCACTCTTGCAGAAACCAATGCACAGCTTGACAAAGTGGTTGACTATATCGCCGAAAGACAGAAAGCTGACCCCACTAAAAAGCTCCTTTGGGGTACTGCGAAATGCTTTGACCATCCGAGATATATGCACGGTGCAGGGACTTCCCCCAGTGCGGACGTGTTCGCTTATGCTGCAGCACAGATTAAAAAGGCTATCGAAGCTACTGTGAAACTTGGCGGTAATGGCTATGTATTCTGGGGCGGTCGTGAAGGCTATGAAACTCTTCTCAATACCAATATGGGTCTCGAACTGGACAACATGGCTCGCCTGATGACCCTCGCCAAAGATTATGGGCGCAAGATTGGCTTTACCGGTGATTTCTACGTTGAACCTAAGCCGAAAGAACCCACGAAACATCAGTATGACTTTGATTCCGCTACTGTTATCGGTTTCCTGAACAAGTACGGCTTGCAGGATGATTTCAAGCTGAATATTGAAGCTAACCACGCTACCCTTGCACAGCATACTTTCCAGCACGAACTGAGAGTGGCAAGAGTCAACGGTATGTTTGGTTCAATTGACGCTAATCAGGGTGACACACTCCTTGGATGGGATACTGACCAGTTCCCGACAAATATTTATGATGCTGCTTTGTGCATGTATGAAGTTCTGAAAGCTGGCGGTTTCACCAATGGCGGTCTGAATTTTGACTCTAAGGCTCGCCGTGGCTCGTTCACTCCGGAAGATATTTTCTATAGCTATATCGCCGGTATGGATACATTTGCACTTGGTCTGCGTATCGCTGACAAGATGATTACTGACGGCAGAATTGACAATTTCGTTGCTAACCGCTATGCTAGCTGGAATTCCGGCATCGGTGCGGACATCATCAATGGAAAAGTTACCATGGAAGCCCTTGAGAAATATGCTCTTGAAAAGGGTGAAGTGACCGCTTCCCTTTCTTCCGGCAGTCAGGAAAAACTGGAAAGCATTCTCAATAATATCATGTTCAATCTCTAATTTGCATCGAAAAAGCCCCTGAAATCGGGGGCTTTTTCTAATTGGGTTATTTGTCGAGAAGAGCCTTCTTCAGTAAAGCAAAGTCAATGACGTTGACATTATTATCACCATTCATGTCACAATGTCTGGGGAGAGGGTGTCTCCTGTAAAGACTCTGTGCTACCTGAACCAAGTCAGAAACAGTCAGGTTTCCATCATAATTGACATCGCCTGAAACCAAAGCTTCCATAGAAGAAAAATGAAGAGTTGCATTTGTGAGCTTTTCATTTTCTGAGCCAATATCTATCAAATTCCAAGTTCTTACAGAACCGCCATAAAAAACATTCCTGATACTGAAACAGTTCGCAAATGCACCAGCCTTGATGCTTATTACACTATCCGGAATGGTAACGGAAGCAAGTGAGGAACAACCCGAAAAAGCGGATTCTTCGATTGTTGTCATTCCAGCCGGAAAGACAACTGACGAAAGAGAGGTACAGCCTGCAAAACAAGAAATTCCCATATTGGTAATTCCTTCGTGAATGTTGAGTGAAGTTAATCCGGAACATCCATAAAATGCTCCGCTTCCAATGCTGTTAAGCCCCGCAGGGAGCTGAATTTCCTTTAACGCTCTGCAATTGTTGAATGCACCACTATCAATGGTTGTCACACTTTCTGGAATGTTTACAGAAGCAAGGGAATTACAGTCACTGAATGCACTGCCTCCGATAATCTTCACACCCTCTGGAATTTCGACGGAAGTCAAAGCAGAACACATCGAAAAAACGCCTGCGTTAATTTGCTCTAATCTGGCAGGAAGCTTGACATGTGTCAATGCTCCGCATTGATAAAATGCTCCGTCCCCAATGCTTGTGATATTATCCGGAAATTCAATGGAGGTCAATTGATAACATGAAGAAAATATACCACTTCCAAGATTTGTCAAAGTCTGGGGAATCGTAACATCAGTCATATTGACACAACCAGCGAATACCCCATCTTTGAGATTGGTAATTCCTTCTTCAATCACTATCTGCTTAATAAGTCCTCTCATACTGGGATTACTTGTCCAAAGGGAATTATCTACTTCCCCAGTTCCTGAAATGGTCAGCACCCCTGTTTCAGAATCAAAATTCCAAGAAGCATCTGTTCCGCAAGTTCCGGAAAGTTCCTCCGCCTTTGCGACAATTGCCGGAATTTCCCCTATATCTGCCAACGGCACAGCCGAACCCATCAGACACACTGCCAGACAAGCAACGGCAATTTGATGTAATTTCATATTACCACTCCTTTCAGATGTTGCTACCATTATAACAAGAAATGCCCTCGATTTCAATAACATTTTATGAACAAACGAAAAATTGATGTTTTTGACAAATATTTCCTGACAAAATCGGCTTTTTACGTGAAAAAGCCCCCATTGGGGGGCTTTCCTGATTAAAGACAAATTTGGCATCAATCGTCAAGGTGTTCAATATGATAATCTTTTTCTTCTAAGATAATGACATTTTCATCTTTTCGGCGGATGGTTCGGGTTTGCGGGTCATACTCTAAGTTTTCAAGAGTTTCCTTGACTTTTTCTGTACCAGCTTTTAAAAGATAGGGTGTTGCAATTGCGGTGAGGACTGCGCCCCCTGCAAGGAGATAGAACAATTTCATTTTGATGCCCTCCCTTTTTCATGATGTTGTTTTTATTATAGCACAAAAGGGGGGACTTGTCAAGCGTGTGTTTTTCCGATATATGTCAAGAAAAAGCCCCCACTGAAATCAGTGAGGGCTGATGCAATGCGAAATTAGTCGTTAGCTTTGCCAACAGAGCCGAACAGTTCCATCTTTTCCTTAACCTTAGCCTTGATAGCTTCGAAACCGGGTGCAAGGAGCTTTCTGGGGTCAAAGCCCTTGCCCTGCTTGTCCTTGCCTGCTTCAATGTAAGCACGAGTAGCCTCTTGGAAAGCCCACTGGCATTCAGTGTTTACGTTAATCTTAGCAACGCCGAGGGAAATAGCCTTCTTAATCTGGTCATCAGGAATACCTGTACCGCCGTGCAGAACCAGAGGCATGGGAGTTTCTCTGCCTTCGTTGACTCTCTTGTTGATAGCATCCAGAGTTTCAAAGCTCAGACCTTCCCAGTTTTCGGGATATGCGCCGTGAATATTGCCGATACCAGCAGCCAGCATGGTGACATTCAGGTCAGCAATGGTCTTGCATTCTTCAGGGTCAGCGCATTCGCCCTTGCCGATAACGCCGTCTTCTTCGCCACCGATTGCACCAACTTCAGCTTCCAGAGAAATGCCCAGTACGTCGCAGGTGTTTACCAGAGCGGTTGTCTTAGCGAGGTTTTCATCAAAAGGCAGGTGAGAACCGTCAAACATGATGGAAGAGAAACCAGCCTTGATGCAAGCCTTTGCGCCTTCAAATGTGCCGTGGTCGAGATGCAGAGCAACTGGAACAGTAATGCCGAGTTCCTCAATCATGCCGTTTACCATGCCAACAACGGTCTTGTAACCGCACATATACTTGCCTGCGCCCTCAGATACACCGAGGATAACAGGAGACTGCAACTCCTGAGCGGTCAGCAGAATTGCCTTTGTCCATTCGAGATTGTTGATGTTGAACTGTCCAACTGCGTACTTACCAGCACGAGCCTTGTTCAGCATGTCCTTAGCAGATACTAATGCCATAATAAATGACCTCCTGATTTTTACATTATGGGCGGTAAGCCCACCATTACTATTATACAGCATTTCATTTCAAATTGCAAGCATTTCTGAAAAAATTTACAAAAAATATGTATTTTCCCTTGAAAAATATCCAGAATTCAAAAATTTCGTGCAAACTACTTGACAAAATTGTAAATATGATTTACAATAATAATAGAAAGGGGGAATTTTATGTGGACGAATAGTTTATTGAAACAGAATGCATGGAAATCGCTCAAACCCAATTACTGGACGGCATTCGGAATCTCAATCATGTACATCATTATGCTGTATCTTCCAAATATCATTGCAAGGGGAGCTGTTTCCGTTTCCATCAATGTTTCTATCAAGGATATTGAAAGATGGATTGAACTGGTGGAAGAATTTTCCCAGATGTCAGAGCTGGAAATCGAAAAACATCTTCCCCAGATTCTGGATGCATTCATGCCGATTTACCGCTGGATTGCCACAGTAGCAGTTATCTCATGGGCAATTGTAATTGTTGTAACGATTTTTATTACAAATCTGACAGAATGCGGAATGTGCAGTTTCTATTGTAAAAGCCGTCAGGGAGAAGTGGATATCGGGCGATTTTTCCATTATTTTACAAGCGGTCATTATGTTCCGGTCATGAAGGTGATGTTTTTCAGATGGCTGTATACATTCCTTTGGGCGTTGGCTTTGGTGATACCGGCATTTGTGAAGCGGTATGAATATCTTCTCATTCCGTACCTGTTGGCGGAAAATCCCAATCTTCCCAAAGAACGAGCTTTTGCAATTTCCAGACAGACCATGAACGGCGAAAAATGGAAATGTTTCATTCTGGAAGTGTCATTTATTGGCTGGTGGATTCTGGGAGCATTGTGTTTTATGGTAGGCATGGTTTTTGTGATGCCTTACTATCGGGCAACCATGGCGGAATTTTACACCTGCATGAGGGCGAAAATGCTTGCAATGGGCTTCACCACTGAGGAAGAACTCAACCCTGAAAGCATCTCAAACGGAATGCCCACTGACATGGGAAACATGGCGATGTAATCAATTGAAATAGTATCATGAAGATAATAAAGGCAGTTCGTACTTTATGTGCGGTCTGCCTTTATTTATTGACTTCTTTTTTATCTGTGCGCTCTAAAAGATAATCGACGGAAACGTTGTGGAAATCCGCAATTTTAACAAGAATTTCAGTGGGGATGTCCCGTGTTCCGGTTTCATAGTTGCTGTAACATCGCTGTGAGCAGTGCAAATATTCAGCCATATGTTGCTGTGTTAAATCCTTATCCTCTCGCAAATTCCTGATTCGTGTATATTGCATAAATTATCACCTCTTTGTTATGGCTTTTGTTATACTTATTTTACAAAATTTCGGTGATAGTATTGACTTTTAGCACATATTGCACTATAACGATTACAGAACAGTTTGTTTTGAAATGTACATAGCGCAACCAAAAAAGCCCCCAAACGGGGGCTTTTCTCATGCCAAAATTGTAATCAGCATATCATACAGCATATGAATCACAACAGGTATCCAGATATTTTTACACTCCAGAAAAGACCAGCTGAACAGCACACTCAATATTAAAATGGAAGTGAAGCTGAAACTTGTGAAAATGCTGACAAAAATTCCGTTATAAATCCAGATAGGGAAATGTATCAGCAGAAATAATCCTGCATTGATGCCGATTGTGAGGTATGGCTTATCCTCCTGATAGGTCGCATTCAGAAGCAACCCACGGAATACAAATTCCTCCGATACTCCGACAAAAACATATGTCAGCAATTCCGCCGGTTTGAAATCTTCTGCAATGACAATGCCGTGATTTCTGACAATGCTGTTAGCAGATGCCAGAAACAGCATCATTGCTAAAAATCCGACTGCTTTCAGGGGGTCAACCTTGTTTGTGAACATCTCTTTCCGCTTGATGTATAAATTTTCGTCCAGTTTCCCCATGAGAACCCATGCCGGAACAGTCCAGACCAGATTTTTCAGAATCCAGTCAAACAGAATCGGGAACAATGCCCCGTCTTCCGGCACGAATCCCAAAACCGCCCCACGGATGACCAGTTCACAGAATGCCCACACTGCATAGAGTATCACATAATAGATACAAAGCGTTTTGATTTTTGCATTCATACAATGGTTTTCTCCTCTGTATCATTTTCGACAGGTTTCCGGATGAGGGAATTTTTAGGGAAATTTTCGGAGCATGGGAACGAAAATTTCATCATGGCATGGTTGACGGTTTCGATTTGTTCGCCGTCCTCGTTGTAAATTTCGTCAAGCTTGAGGGAAACAGGCTGACTTTTGGGGGCTAAAATCTCGATGGTGTCGCCGGCAAAGAAGCGGTTTCTCTGGGTAGCGTAACAAATGCCGTTTTCGCAGTGGTCAACAATTCCCACCACGTCACAACTTGCAATATATCCGGAATTTTCATAATATTGGCAGGCATTCGGATGTCCGAAGAAAAAGCCTGTACAATACCGCCTGTGACTGACCTTGAAAACCTCGTTGTGAATCCATTCCGGTAACTGGTAATCATTGGGATGCTGTAAATAATAATCCATTGCCATCCGGTAGGCATTCGTCACGACGGAAACATAATAGGCAGATTTTGCCCGACCTTCGATTTTGAACGAATCCACACCAGCTTCACGCAGTTTGTCGAGGTGGTTAATCAGGCACATATCACGAGCATTCAAAATATAAGTCCCTTCGGGGGTTTCCTCAATCGGCATGGGGAGGTGAGGTCTTTTTTCCTCAACAAGATGATATTTCCAACGGCACGGCTGTGCACAAGCCCCACGGTTGGCATCTCTGTCAGTGAAATACGCTGACAGGAGACAACGCCCCGAAAACGATACACACATTGCACCGTGGACAAATACCTCAATTTCCAAATCTTCCGGAATATTTTGGCGAATTCCGGCGATTTCCTGCAATGACAATTCCCTTGCAAGCACAATTCTCCTTGCGCCCATTTCATAAAGAACATTTGCTGTCTGGTAATTGACAATACCTGTCTGTGTGGACATGTGCACCGCCATTTCCGGCGCAAGCTTGCGGATGATGGACAATACCCCTAAATCCGCCACAATGACAGCATCCACATTGGCATTGACCGCCTCGGAAATAAATTTCGGTAATAATGGGATTTCCTGATTCCGTGGGAGGGTGTTCACAGTCAGATATACTTTCACATTGCGTTCGTGTGCCAGCCTGACGGCTTCGCAGAGGGATTCTGCATCAAAATTGGGCGCACCTGCTCTCATTCCGAACATTGTACCGCCTAAATAGACAGCATCCGCCCCGAAATCCAATGCAGAGTGCAAGCGTTCCATATCTCCGGCAGGAGCTAAGATTTCAGGCTGTGTCATTCGTCATCCTCCTCAGCAGCGGTGGCGGCTTCTTCCTGTTCCTGCTTTACTTTTTCGATATTTTCGTTGTGTTCTTCGAGAGTCTTTGCAAAGTAGGTCTTTCCGGTGTCGATATTTGCATAGAAGTAATAATATCTTGTATTAGCAGGCCACAAAACAGCGTTGATGGCTTCAATACCGGGGTTATTGATAGCACCAGCAGGCAAGCCCTTGCAGACATAGGTATCATATGCATCATACATTTGCTGGTTGGAAAGGTCAATATTGGGCTTGATAGTTTGGTCAACATATTTTTTTGTCGGGTCAGACTGCAATCTTCCACCGAAATCAGAAGGATTTTTGAGACGATTCCAGAAAACAGAAGCGATTTTTGACATATCTTCCACGTTGGAGGCTTCCGCCTGAACCATGGATGCCAATGTGATAACCTCGTCAAGAGTGGTATCCATTTCCTCAATACGGTCATACATTTCCTGTGTCATTTTGGTGTCAAAGTTGACATAAATTTTCTGACAAACAGAATCGGGTTCCATGTTTTTATAGAAAGTATAGGTATCAGGGAATAAATAGCCCTCCATGCGCATGAATTTCAAACTGCTGTTGTTTTTCGGGAGATATTCTTCAAATTTATAGCCAAGGTTACCCTGATTGAAATAGAACAGGAATTTCTGACCGTCACAAACTTCCGCCTCTTCCAGTTTTTCAGCTGCCTGTACCAAGGTACAGCCTTCAGGGAACATGACATCTACAACTTCAATATTTTTCGCCTGCATAGCCGTTCCTGTCAGTTCGCTGATAATGGTTTCATAAGCCATCGAACTGCTGACCTCATGGTCTCCAGCGATATATTTTGAATCCGATTTGGAAAGTCTTGAGAAGTAAACAAACGCTTTCGGGATGCGGATAATTCCATTTTGTGCGAGAGAATCCGCAATATCAGCTGTGGTAGCTCCTTCGGGGATATTGAACACAACCAATGTTTCTGTTCCGTCCACACCAAGCATATCTTTTCCCACTTCAATAATTCCGATTGCCAGTGTAATGGAAATGACGAAAATCAAAGTCAGCATCATCAAAACGCCGTAAACTCTTGCACTTCTGTGCGTTTTCCGCCGTCTCTTCTTTTTTTTCTTAGTTTTTTTGGAAGATTTTTTATTTTTGCCCTCTGATTTCCCTGATGCTTTGGTCTTTTCAGGAGTTTCGGAATCATCAATTTTTTCCGGTTCTTCTACTGTTTCAGAGTCCTGTTCTAAAACGCTTTCAGGAATTTTTTCAGGTTCTGGGGCACTGGTTTGACCTTTGAACCAAGAGAAACTTTCCTCCTGTTCGTCCTCAAACTCGTCATACATGTTATCTTTATTTTCAGGTGACATTTTTACCTCCATGATTCGTCAGTTATCACGACTTTCACAGGAATATCATGTTCTTCACATGGTAAATTTTCCTGTAAAACGGCATGATATGTGATACCAATGGTACGCAGTTCAGGATATTTTTCAAGAAAGCGGTCATAATATCCGCCACCTTGTCCGAGCCGTTCGCCATTTGCAGTGAATGCCAGTGCCGGAACAATGCAAACTGTTTTTTCTGTCAGAATGGGTTCATCTCTCTCGATGGGTTCAGGGATATTATAATAATTTCCCGTCCGCAGTTCGGCTCTGTCGTGCAGAAGACAAAATTTCATGATTCCGCTTTCCAGACAGACAGGCAACGCAACCGGAATATTTTCAGACAACAATCTGTCAATGATACCTTGTGTATCCGGTTCTTCCGGAAGGGAACAATATAATAATACCGTATCCGCTTCTTTTAACCAAGGATGAGCAAAGACATTTTCCAGAAGCAATGCATCCAGTTTTTGTTTTTCATCCTTTGGGAGACTGCACCGCCATGCACGGATTTTTTTTCGTAGTTCTGATTTTTGGCTCATGTTCAGTGTTCCGGATAGCAAATGCCAGCAGAAAGGGCTTCGGCTTTTTCTTTTCCGACAAATATTTCAGCCAGTTTCAAACCAAATGCAACCGCAACCCCTGCGCCCTGTGCGGTGACAATATGCCCATCTTTCACAACGGAATGTTTACTGATGGTTGCGCCTGTGAGCTCCTTTTCAAACCCCATATAACAAATGGCTTCACGTCCCTGCAATAATCCCATGTGCCCCAAAATAGAGGGAGCTGCACAAATTGCACCAATCGGAATTTCTCTCTCATTGCAGAAATCAACTGCAATCCGGACAGCTTCGGATTTTTCCAGATTCAGCGTTCCGGGCATTCCCCCTGGGAGAACAATCATTTCCAGTTCACTGCCGAGGGAAATTTTATCAATGGTAATATCTGCCTGTACATTGATACCATGTGACCCCTTGATAACGTCCCCATTGACTCCGACGGTCTGAACCTCTTTTCCTGCTCTTCTCAGCAAGTCAACCGGAGCTAATGCTTCTACTTCTTCAAAACCATTTGCTAAAAATACATAAATCATAACAATACTACTCCTTTCAAGAATCAACTGTTTTTCTGCCCTTTCAAGACTGCATATTCCTCACGGACTTCCTGCATCTTGCCACAAGTCATTTTTCCCTCCGGACATGCGCCCGAAATACATGAAGGACCTGCTTTCAGGAACAATGCCGGCGCAACAGGATAAACCTC
This sequence comes from Ruminococcus sp. UBA3855, assembly GCA_002392545.1. Taxonomy (GTDB): domain Bacteria; phylum Bacillota; class Clostridia; order Oscillospirales; family Ruminococcaceae; genus UBA3855. Next base: position 3,807 of record DGHF01000112.1, on the reverse strand, counting down.
TGCTACCATTGCTTTGGCAAGTGCACGGATTTCCCATTGTGCACGGTTACAACAGCGCAGATGGAAAAAATGCTGTAATTCTCTTGCATTCATGGTCATAACCATTTTTGTTTCACTTGCATTGGGCAATACAAAACGAGCGTCTTCAATGGCTTTCTTTTCAGCTTTATTATGTGCTGATTTTTCAGAAAGTCCCTGCTTCAAAAATCCCTGATAATGCCTTTCTTCGAGCATTTCAGAAAGTTTCTGATAAGCTTCCACACAATTTTGAATGGTTTCATTATAAAGCTGTAATGTTTCCGAGTCTGAGGCAATTTCGGGGGGTGTGATATATTCAAAATGTGTCAGTTTGACATAGCGTTGACTTTGTACAGAAAAGCTTGCAAGGCGGTGACGGGTAATCTGTGCCAGCAGTGACCTTGAAACGCCTTCAATCGCAAAAGTAAAGCTTGCATGTTCGATGGGGCTCATATGTCCGAACGAAGCCAGTTTTTCCACAAAAGAAGCAGTTTTCTCCTCGTCTAAATCCTCCATGATTTCCATTGCATTGGAATCAGAATAACAGAGTTTCGCAGCAGCTGCAACGACCTGTTCCGGCATGACAGTATGTGCAATCAATTTCACTTTCACAAAATATCACCTCCAATTGATTGGCATACCTTATTATTATACCATATATTCGGCATTTCGTCAATGATTTCCGGAAAAATTTAATTGTTCTCTTTTGTTGAGGGGTTTTCATTTTGGGAATATTTTGCTTCTAATTGTTCATCCAGTTGTTTCAGAATTTTTTCTTTTTCCTCGCCTTGCCTGATTTTGATGACAAGCCCCACGAAAAACAGAACATATACAACCAACCCAAAAATCCCTATAATAGCACTCATATCCAAGATATTCACCCCTTCAGGCATCCTCCTGAATTTCAGGCAACTGCAACAGGCACATTCCTTTTTGTACAATAAAATGATTTTTTTCATAGAATTTCAGAATATTATCATCAGCCATGGTGATGAGATAAATTTTTCTGACATTTTCGCAAAGCATTTCTTTGAGTTCGTCAAGGAGTTTTCCGCCCCATCCCATGCGTTGTGCTTTAGGTTCTACCCAAAGTTCCACAATCTGGAAACAGTTACCACCATAATAATATTCTTCTCTGCCAAAGACAGCCCCAAGAGGGGAATCATCCTCCCACACTGCCAGTCCATGAAAGCCGGATGTCTTGTAAAGTTGTCTGAGACGTTGCAAGGCGATTTCCTTTGTCCAGCGGTCAAACCAAGGTTCACCGTTGAATGTTCTCATATAGGATTCCGCCAGTTCGGGCAAATCAACATAGTACACCGTGTTGATACCATCTGTGTGATGAAAATTTCTCCGCTGTGGTTCTTCGGGTTTTGGGATGGGTTCATAATCCAGCGAAATCAGATATTCGTCAAGCAGTTCCCAGAATTGCAGGAAAGCTTTGTATTCGTCTGGTTCTTTTTCAAGAATCAGGCTAAACCAGCCCATAGGAGTTTCTGTTTTTCCAATGTATTTCATGGTAACAAATTCTTTGAACTCATTCGACAAAAGAGTATCATTTTTTCCATGCAACAAGGAATTTGCATCATATCCATGCATGAATGTGACAAAATTCGACAGTGTAATTTCATTTCCTAAATACATTCCAGCCCTTGCACGGAATCCGGTCAAAAATTGACGGATTTCAGGAGAAAAATCTTTTGGTTTGTTTTCCATGAAGCATCACCTCATATTTTCTTGAGTTGGCGATATTTCGCCATGAGCTTTTTTGTACCGACGGTATCAAAGACGATTTCAAGCAAATAATCCCCTGCCATTTCTTCCGCCCTTAAAATTGTACCTTCTCCGAAAACTTTGTCCTGAATGCGTTCCCCGACTGCGAAAGTCAACGGATTTCCGGAATTTTGAGCCTTTGCGCCGGAATTTTGTTTTTTGATAGCATCCATCTGTTGGCGCATGGAGGAAATTTTGCTGTTGGGAGCTTTGACAGATTTCGTTTGTGAACGTTGGCTTTTTGTCACATCAAACAACAATTCCTGCGGAATTTCGTCAATGAATGTGGAAATCTCATTCGCCCTTGTATACCCATACAACAGCCTAGCCCTTGCATGAAGCAAATACAAATGATTTTTCGCTCTGGTAATTGTGACGTAGGCAAGTCGTCTCTCTTCCTCCATCTGTGAAATATCCGACAAACTGCGACTGCTTGGAAAAACATTGTTTTCCATGCCCACCGCAAAAACAGTGTCAAATTCAAGACCTTTTGCAGAATGCATGGACATGAGCGAAACAGTATTTTCCGTTTGGGTGCGGTCTGCATCAGTATAGAGTTCGGTTTCTTCCAAAAATTCTTGCAAGGTGGGGTCTTCATGTTCTTTGGTATAGCGGACGATATTCGAGCGAAATTCTTTCACATTGTCGATTCTGTCGGCATTTTCCTCTTTATCCTCCTCCAGCATTGCCATATAACCAGTCTTTTCAATGAGCAGGTCAAATAATTCTTCCATGGGTAAAATTGACATCTGTGTTTCGAGTTCGTCCATGATATCAGCAAATTTCAGCAGTGCGCCGGAACGCTTTGCAATTGCCGGAAATGATTGACAATTTCTGACAACATCCATGGGGGACATATCCAAATCATTGGCAATCTGGATAATTGTGGAAGCTGTACCTTCTCCGATTCCTCTTTTTGGGACGTTGATAATTCTTTCAAATCGTACAGAATCATTTGGATTAGACAGAATGCATAAATATGCTAATACATCACGAACTTCCTTTCTGTCCAGAAACCGGATACCGCCATAAACTTTATAGGGGATATGGTGGCGAATCATGGCACGCTCGACATTATTCGAGAGTGCATTCATGCGGTAAAGCACTGAAAAATCAGAATATTGTTTTCCCTCTGCAATGCCTTTTTCGATGATTTGAGCAATAAATTCACCCTCCTGATGTTCGTCAGACGGATTGACCAGCTGAATTTTGTCACCTTCTCCGGCAGAAGTCCAGAGGGTTTTCTTTTTTCGCTGTTGATTATTGGCAATGACAGCATTCGCAGAGTTGAGAATATTTTGAGTAGAACGATAATTTTCTTCAAGGCGAATTGTCTTGCATTCCTGAAACTGGTCTTCGAATTGCAAGATATTTTCAATAGTCGCTCCTCGGAAACTATAAATACTCTGGTCATCATCCCCCACGACACACAAATTACAATGCTTTCTTGCTAACAGGCTCACAAGCCGATATTGTGCGTGGTTGGTGTCCTGATATTCGTCAACAAGGATATAACGGTATTGATTCTGAAATTTTTCGAGAATGTCGGGATTTTCTTCTAAAATCTGCACCATGAAATAAATAATATCATCAAAATCAAGCGCATTTGCAGATTTCAAGCGTTTCTGATATTCCCCATAGATTTTTGCAATGGTTCTCTTTTTATAATCAAATTCCACCTGTTCAGCATACATTTCAGGGGAGACCATTTCATTTTTAGCGGAACTCATCTCTGAGAGAACGCTTTTCGGGTTGAAATTCTTTTCAGAAACGTCTATTTCTTTCATCACGGCTTTGATTGCCCTGATACTGTCGTCAGTGTCATAGATGGTAAAATCTGCATGGAATCCCAAACGGTCAATGCAAGTCCTTAACATCCGCACACAGGCGGAATGAAACGTTGCTGCATGAATCATAGTTGCATTTTGTCCCAACGTATCAGTTAAACGGTTTTTGAGTTCTCCGGCAGCTTTATTGGTGAAAGTAATTGCTAAAATCTGCCACGGCTGAACCGGA
>DGHF01000140.1 GCA_002392545.1 Ruminococcus sp. UBA3855 | reverse complement strand
TTTCTTCATCTGTCGGGATGTAGTCGCTCATTACACCGTCATTGAACTTCTGATATGCTACCATGTCAAAGTATCCTGTACCAGTCAAGCCAAAGAGAATGGTCTTTTCTTCGCCTGTTTCCTTGCACTTCATAGCCTCGTCAATTGCCACACGGATAGCATGACTGCTTTCGGGAGCTGGTAAAATGCCCTCAATTCTTGCGAACTGCTGAGCGGCTTCAAATACAGCGGTCTGTTCACAGCTTCTTGCTTCCATCAAGCCTTCATCATACAATTCAGATACTGTACTGCTCATGCCGTGATAGCGCAGACCTCCGGCATGGTTCGGGGACGGGATGAAGCCACTGCCTAAAGTATACATTTTAGCCAACGGACAAACTTTACCAGTATCACAGAAATCATAGGCATACGAACCACGGGTCAGGGACGGACAGGATGCAGGCTCAACGGCGATAAACTGATAATCTGCTTCTCCTCTCAATTTTCTTCCCATGAACGGAGAAATTAAACCGCCCAGATTCGAACCGCCTCCGGCACAGCCAATAATCACATCCGGCTTGATTCCGTACTGGTCACAAGCTGTCATGGATTCCAGACCAATCACAGACTGATGCAATAATACCTGATTCAGCACAGAGCCTAATACATAACGATAGCCCTCTGTTCCAACGGCAACCTCTACCGCTTCGGAAATTGCACAGCCTAATGAACCAGTCGTTCCGGGGAATTCTTCAAGAATCTTTCTGCCGATTGCAGTTGTATCAGACGGGGAAGGGGTCACATTTGCGCCGTATGTTCTCATGACTTCACGGCGGAAAGGCTTCTGTTCATAAGATACCTTTACCATGAACACTTTGCAGTCTAACCCAAAATAAGCACACGCCATAGAAAGAGCAGTTCCCCACTGTCCAGCACCTGTTTCCGTGGTGACACCTTTCAAGCCCTGCTTTTTCGCATAGTAAGCCTGTGCAATCGCAGAATTCAGCTTGTGAGAACCGGAAGTATTATTTCCCTCGAACTTGTAGTAAATTTTAGCTGGTGTGCCGAGTGCCTTTTCCAAACAATATGCACGAACCAACGGCGCAGGACGATACATTTTATAGAAATTCTGGATTTCTTCCGGAATGTCAATATATGCCGTTTCCGTGTCAAGTTCCTGCTGAGCCAGTTCACGGCAAAATACCTGACTTAATTCGTCAAGGGTTGCCGGCTGATGAGTTGCCGGATTCAGCAAGGGTGCAGGCTTTTTCTTCATGTCTGCACGGACATTATACCACTGTCTCGGCAATTCTTCTTCTTTCAGATAAATTTTGTATGGGATTTCGGACATCGTAAAAACTTCCTTTCATGTTTTAAATTGTCAACAAATCTATTATACAACATTTTGATAGTTTTGTCAAGTATTACTATAAAATCTGATATAAAATTATTCCGTTGTTCCAATCACAAAAAGTACAGCCCATTCATCATAGCCAATGAATAAATAGTCAAATGCCATAGATAAGTAAATATTTCCCAATATATCAAGAATTTTTCCACAGTCTTTTTGATTCTCCACATAAATACAAGTCGGTTTTCTCAGATACCAATTCAATCCAAGAAAAAAATCATCCAGCATTTTATCAAGCTTGCCTGCTGAGGAATACCCAGCAAGCAAGCCTTTCAAGCAATCTTTTACATTGGTATCTACCTTTTCGAGGTGAAAATTTAATGCATCAATCTCATCAGGAGGAATCCGATGCCCCTCTTTTTCATTGTAAGCGTGAAGGCGTTTTTTGATGGTGCTGTCAAGTGCTGACAAATCATTGTCTTTCACAAAGAAAATATCCACGTCCAATGTATAGGGAAAATCACAAACCATGCTCAAATTATCCCCTAACACGTCAACAACCCCTGCCATATAGGCAGTTTCTGGGTTTTCATCCTCAAAAAGCCAATAATCTCTGCTCATAGTTGCAATTCCTTAATCCGCAACGTGTGTTAAAATCAATTCGCATACAGTTTGATACAAAGCCTGTTCATCCTGATAATTTTCTGACAAAGTGCCGTCATTCGCCTTTAATGTGGTGCTGACATCCACGTAATGCAAGCCCTTTTCATCACAGAGGGCAAAAAGTGCGGCATTCCATTTGTCAGTTCTCTCATTGGTGATAGAATCAGTTGTCGGGAATGCTGTAAGAACATAAATCGGAACGTCTTCTGCCTGTTCCAAAAGATTATTGACGAGACGGAGATAAGCTTCTGCACTCTTCTGCAAATCTTCAGGGCACTGATACCATAAATAAATTGCCTGTACATCTTTCAGGCTTCTGCCGATGCTTCTCATACGAGAATCTGACATATCTGCAACCGCATCTGTGAACTGCATATTAGAAGGAATCGGGTAATAGCTGGAAAATGTTGCTACGTCCCCGATGAAAGCACAATTCTGAATTCTGCTTTCGTCTGCACGTTCGGAAGCGGGAACGGGATTCACAACATCCGCCTTTATTTTTTTCTCCACAACTTCCTCTGTTTTGGTCGCCATAGCCGGAACAATTTCTTTTTCCCAATAATCGGGCTGTGAAACGGCTGAAATCATATGCATGACAAAGCAAAATAAAAATGTCACTATGATAATACATAATAACACCCCGAATTTGAAACGGATTGTTGGTTGCAGTTGTCTTGCCTCTACCTTTCCGGATTTTCTTTTTTTCTGTGCCATTGTGTCAGTCTCCTTTCCATAACCTTTTATACACTACTATTATAACCGAAAGAACTGGATTTTGCAAGCGTTTTCATAATAATTTTGATAAAATCATGAAAATTTGTTGCATTTCCCGAAAATATATAGTATAATAGTAGTGATGGCTGATTGTGTGCCATTGTGTATAGGGACAGAACTGTGAAATTTAATACAGGAGGAATGTTCTGTTATGTGTGGTTTTGTAGGATTTACAAACAAAATTGGAAATGCGGATGTTGTCATTGAAGAAATGATGGAGACCATCCGCCACCGTGGTCCTGATGCAGGCGGTAAATATGTAGACAAGTATATTGCATTGGGTCACAGACGTTTAAGCATTATTGATGTTTCCGAACAGGGAAACCAGCCACTTTACAGCGAGGACGGAAATTTTGTGCTTGTATTCAACGGCGAAATTTATAATTATCAGGAAATCCGTTCCGAACTCATTGCAAAGGGCTATCATTTCGCCACTAACACTGATTCAGAAGTACTGATTTACGGGTATGCAGAATATGGCACGAAACTGCTTGAAAAGCTGCGTGGAATGTTTGCTTTTGTCATCTGGGACAAGAAAAACAAGACCCTTTTCGGTGCAAGAGACTTTTTTGGGATTAAGCCGTTATATTATGCCAAAATGGACGGTACTTTATTATTTGGTTCGGAAATCAAGGCATTTTTAAAACATCCGGCTTTCAAGAAAGAATTGAATACAGATGCACTGGAAGAATACCTCACTTTCCAGTATTCCGCTATGGATGAGACATTTTTCAAGAACGTGTACAAGCTTCCGCCGGCACATTATTTCTTATTGAAAGACAATGAATTCCGGATTCAACGCTATTGGGATGTGAAATTTAATCCCGATTCCAACCCGACTTTGGAAACATGGGTCAACCAAATTTCGGAAATTTTTCACGATTCCGTCAGGGCGCACAAAATCGCAGATGTAGAAGTTGGTTCTTTCCTGTCGTCTGGAGTCGATTCTTCCTACGTTGCAGCGATTGCAGACGTTGACAAAACTTTCACGGTCGGATTCGGTGCAGATGAAAAATACAATGAAATCGGATGGGCGAAAGATTTTTCAAAGGCTATCGGAAAGCAGAATTTTTCCAAAATTATCCAACCAGAAGAATATTGGCAGGAACTCAAACACATTCAATATCAGATGGATGAACCACTTGCTGACCCCTCCGCCGTGGCATTGTATTTCGTGTGCGGGCTGGCTTCGGAACAATTGAAAGTGGTCTTGTCTGGTGAAGGTGCTGACGAAATTTTCGGCGGTTACAATGTTTACAGCGAACCCAATGCAACACTTTATGATAAATTGCCCTATTCCGTACGCCATGCCGTCGGAAAAGTCGCTGAAAAACTCCCTGCAAAACGTGGCGTGAATTTCTTCGTCCGCAAGGGAAAAACCCTTGAAGAGCGTTTCATTGGCAATGCGTATATGTTCACACCAGCAGAAAGAAAATCCCTTTTGAAAATGACTACCAATGCCCCTGACCCGCAAAAACTCACTGCACATTACTATAAAAGGGTTCAGGGAATGGATGATGTCACGAAAATGCAGTATCTCGATTTGCATATGTGGATGGCTGGCGACATCCTGTTAAAGGCTGATAAAATGAGCATGGCGCATTCTCTGGAACTGCGTGTGCCTTTCCTTGATAAAAGGGTCATGGGGCTTGCTTCCCATATTCCCACCAAATACAGAGTAACCCGAAAAGCGGTCACGGACGAAAACACCCCCTATGTGACAAAATATGCTATGCGTTTAGCTGCTCAGAAAGATACCCCACAAGGGACGGATAAAACCGCAAAAAAGAAAAAACTCGGCTTCCCTGTGCCGATTCGTGTATGGCTCAAAGATGAAAAATATTATCAAATTGTCAAACAGCGTTTCGAGAGTCCGGCTTCTGAGCAGTTTTTCCATACAAAAAAATTGATTCAGCTCCTCGACGACCATAAAAACGGTAAAGCCGACAACAGCCGAAAAATCTGGACAGTGTTCACATTTTTACTTTGGTATGCTGTCTTTTTTGAAAATGAACCCATTCACCAGCCCATATGAAAGGAGTTTATGATGCAGGAAATTCGTTTCAAAAGAAAAACCCCCGTTTCAGAGGTGCAGGCTCACTTTGCCTGCGGAACAAATGTAGCACTGACAATTTGTCAGTCTATCTTACAGATGGAAAAAGAACTTCATGAAAGTCATTCATTCTCTAAAACCAGAGATTTGCATTACCCTGGAACACATGGCTTTTGTCCATATGATTTGTTGATGAGTACCATTCTTTTCGGATGTGATGAGGGAACTAGATTTTATGCGGAACATCGTTTTCCCGAATATGGAGAAAATGCCTTGCATCAGCTTTATGTAAATGTCGGGAAAAATTATGCTGATACCGGATACAAAAGAACCAATTACTCCTATACAGAAGCACAGCAATATGTCCTCAATGAGTTATTCGGGGAAATGAAAATGAATTTCCGGAATATTGGCTATTTATGGAGAAAAATGGAACAAGAGGATAAAGTTGGTTTCTGGTGCGATTTACTCCAGAAAAGAAAAACAAATCCCGAAAAAACAATTGACGAATTGGAACAGTTTCAGGTACAGTTTGCAAAAGAATTTTTCTCTGCAATGAAACAATGTCAGGAACTCCCCCAAGTACTGGATGATGTCTGCATCTTCCTTTTGCGGAATGATGTCCTGACGATTTCCGGAACAGAAATTTTCCTCAATATTCCTGATGCCCATAACAAACAGGTTGACCGCCATATGAAAACTTGCCGTGATTTGTTTGTATGGGAATTTGATACGAAAATCTCCGGACAGTCTCAGGACGGAATGAGAGTATTGTTCTATCATCCTTTTTCTGTCACGGAACAGGAACTTGACAATGTGAACAAATGGCTGAAAATTCATTCCTGAATTTCTGAAAGGAGTAAAATGCATCATGCAAAATCCATTTGACATTCAGAACGGCATTTTAAAGCGTTTCCAACTTGTCAACAGTGAAACGGAAATCATCATTCCGGAGGGAGTGACAGAAATTGCAGATAATGCCTTTGAACATTGTATACACCTGATTTCCGTACAAATTCCGGACAGTGTAACAAAAATAGGGAATTTTGCATTTATACATTGTTTTCAATTGCAAAGTATTGTCATGCCAGATTCTGTGACTTCAATCGGTGAAAGTGCATTTTTGTTTTGTCGGAGTCTAAAAAATATACACATTCCTCAAAATCTGGAATTTGTTGGAGAAGATGCCTTTTTCTACTGTGACGAACTCCGGAAACGTCCGCTTGCAGTCGTAGAGGGAAAACTGTTATTTGAACCAATCAACCGTTATTATGCACATTTTTATGAATTGGAGCGCATTTTTAAGGAGAGGGACTATACCGCCAAAATTATGGCGAGTGTCAAATATAGTATCATTCTGCAAATGTATCTTGCAGACATTGACAAGGATAATACTTTTGCATACATCAAAAAACAGTTCCCGAAAATATTCCGTACAATGATTGACGAGGACGAAACAGAATTGATTTCTGCTGTCATTGAAGACGGTGTATTTTTGACAAAAAGAAATATTGACAATCTGATTGATTATGCCATTGAAAAGGGAAAAGCAGAAATTCAGCTTATGCTGATGAATTATAAACATGATGTTCTCGGTTATTCTGACCCGTTCAGAAAACTGAAACTATAAATTTATTTTCAGGAGGTTTTTTATTATGACTTCACAATTTCCGCATCTGATTGATTTGAACGACCACCCTGTCACATGGTGGAATGGTCTGCTTTCTCTGGGACAGGAGATTATGCAAAATCCCATGCTTTATGCAAATAGCTGTCGTGGGAAAATTATGGGAACGCTTTTTTATGAGCCTTCCACAAGGACACAGATGTCTTTTCAGACAGCTATGCTAAGGCTGGGCGGAACTATCATAGGCTTTGACAATCCGCAGACTTCCTCTGTCGCAAAAGGCGAAAATCTCAAGGATACGACAAAAATTGTCAGTGGTTATTCTGACGTTCTTGTCATCCGTCACCCCACTGTCGGAGCTGCCAAAGCTGCTGCATTAACCGCAGAATGCCCCGTCATCAATGCAGGAGACGGCGGACACCTTCACCCTACGCAGACCCTCACAGACCTGCTCACCCTCAAATGTGAAAAAGGTACACTTTCCGGCTTGACAATCGGTCTTTGTGGCGACTTGCTCAATGGTCGAACGGTGCATTCTCTTTGTAAAGCAATGAGCTGTTACCCTAATAACCATTTTATCATGATTTCTACCAAAGAACTGGCTATGCCACATTATATTAAGAGTATCATCCATGCAAATGGCTGTACCTATGAAGAAACTTTCAGTCTCGAAGAAGCAATTCCTAAACTAGATATGCTCTACATGACACGCATTCAGAGGGAACGCTTCGCATCTGATGAAGAATATTTCGCTCAAAAAGATACCTACATCCTGACACCCCAGAAAATGAAGCTTGCCAAAAAAGATATGATTGTCCTGCATCCGCTTCCTCGTGTGGACGAAATCGAAATTGCAGTTGATGACGACCCAAGGGCATTGTATTTCAAACAGGCAAAATATGGAATGTATGTCAGAATGGCATTGATTTTGACCATGCTCCAAAGTACCGCCACAACAGAATTATTGTCTGGTACGGTACATAAGGGCGTATGCTGTCCCAATCCGAAATGCATTACCAATCAGGAATACTACCTTCCCAAGAGTTTCACCGGAACAGGCACAACGCTGGTTTGTGAATATTGTGACGAAAGATTGTTGCTGGAACATTAAAAGATGGTATAAAATAAATCGGAATTTAACCAAGTAACAAAGGATGAATGATTATGAACATATACGAACTCGAAAGAAAACTCAAAATTGCAAATGTTCCCCAAAGCATTTATTCCATAATGAAAGGCGGACTTCCTAACGAAGTATACTGTCTAACTTCTGAAAATGGAAACTGGATTGTATATTATAGTGAAAGAGGAAATCGTTGTGGTTTGACTGTATTCAAAAGCGAATCAGAAGCTTGTATTTATTTTTATAACAAGTTAAAGGAATACGAAAGAAAATAGTTGTAAATTCTGATTTATCAAAATATTTCATTGCAATCAAGGAATATGCAAGCCTTTATGGAGTATCTGAAAACTCTGTAGCCCATTTCAACCAGCGGTAGAGTGCAAGCAATATCGGCTTTTTTTACAACTCAACCACTGGTATGTTGTATTTTTCTCTGTTTGGTGATAAAATGATACTTGAAAGGAGGGGTTCTCCATGAATCAACAGAAGGTCGGGAAATTCATTGCTCAGTGCAGAAAGGCAAAAGGTTATACACAGGCAGTCTTAGCCGAAAAATTAGGTATCACGGACAGAGCCGTTTCGAAATGGGAGACTGGGAAATGTATGCCGGATGTTTCCCTGATGCTGGAATTATGTGAGCTTTTGGAAATCAATGTCAACGAGCTTCTAAGTGGGGAACGCATTACTATGACAAATTATCAGAAAATCGCAGAGGAAAATTTAATGAAACTGCAACAGCAAGAGGAACTTAACAATAAAAAGCTCCTGAACATGGAAATTGTAATTGGTGTTGTTAGTGTGGTATTCTATTTCTTAATGATTTTTGCACTGTGCTGGGACAAACTCATGGAAGGCGAAACACGTCTTTCTTTCAGCGACATGGAAGGCTGGAAGGTTGTATTTTTCATTGTCAGTACCATTATTTTCTTGGGTGGTACATTCTATTGT
>DGHF01000047.1 GCA_002392545.1 Ruminococcus sp. UBA3855 | reverse complement strand
AGCGGAAAAAATCGCCCTCAACGTCCGTATTCCATAAATTTCCATGAATGCGCTTTGTCTCTTCGCTGAGAGGATACATCACATCCATGTAAATTTCATTTTCCGCACGGTAGCGGACGAACGACACATGAAAACATTTTTCCCCGACAAAATCCTCTGTTCCGGTCTGAAACAGAAGTTCGTCATTTTCATCAGGTTGCATCATGCACATTTCGCTGAATACGTCTGTCAATTCAGAAATCAGCATTTCCTTGTTGGTGTTACTTTTGAGAAATTCGAGCAATGTCATAAAAAATGACCTCCTAAATTAAAATACCCTTAACCTCATCCGAATGGGGGACATTGCACCGGAAAGTCTCGGCTCATTTTGCAAAAAATCAACGCAAAACGAACCGAGGGCACAATTTCCCCCAAGCCCCTTTCAACCATTATACCATATTTCTTTCATCTTGTAAAGTTTTTTCGTAAAAAATTCAAAAAAGAATATATTTGCAACAAAATGTATTAGATTTGCAATTGAAATTTTCTGTGAAATATGATATAATTCGAATAAAGACATAATTTATTCATAAATACAATACACAAGGGGGAAATTTTTGTTATGAGAAAATCCAAATCGCTCCGCCGTTGTCTTGCATGGCTGACAGCAACGGCAATGAGCTTCACCATGATGGGGATGATGCCAAGTGCTACTGTTTCCGCAGTGGAAACCGGCTCAAGAATCCTTGTTGACATTAACAAGAATGACGGCAGAAAGGCTTCTCAGTCGAAAACGGCAAATAACTGGGTTGTGGACAGCTCCTACACCTATACCATCAATGGCATTACCTGCAAGCTTTCCAGCGGTGGAAGTGGTTCTGTTGACATTGTCAACAATAAAATTTTACAGCTCCAAGATGTGGAAAAAACACCTACCCTCACCATGGACGGCGCAAAAATCAAGGACGGTTCAGGAAATCCAAGTCTGAAACTGGAAATTTCCGGACTTTCCAACGGTACGCATTCTATCAAGACCATTCATGCGTGTGCAGACAGAAATGTCACCAATAGTTCTGTCACGGTCAAAATCAACGGGACGACCGTTGCAACTGGTGTCAAGTGCCCCACAAGCCCGCAAAACAGCAATGATGCCGGTGTTGCATTCGGGACATTTTCGGGAACGTCGGCGACTGTCGAAATCATTGCAGAGGGCAACGGCTCATTAAATACCCCATGGCTGAACGGTTTCGAGATTGACGGCGCAGACCCTGTGAACTCCATCAGTAATTTTTATCCGGCTGACCAAGAAAAACACGCACTTCCGGAAAAAGGTCTTTCATGGACTGCCGGAAAGAATGCATCCAGTCATAACGTCTATATCGGGACGGATTTCAATTCCGTTGCAAAGGCAACAACCAGCTCCCCTGAATTCAAGGGCAATGTCACACAAAGTAAATTCACACTGGATGACAGTTATTCTTCCATTCCAACTTATTATTGGCGTGTGGATGAAGTCAACAAAGACGGCTCAATTGTGACAGGTGCGGTTTACAGTTTCCAGCTTGCAAGACTGGCATTCCCCACGGCGGAAGGCTATGGACGTTATGCACGTGGCGGACGTGGGGGCTATGTGTACCATGTCACCAATCTGAACGACTCCGGAGAGGGTTCACTCCGTTATGGTCTGGAAACGCTGACAGGCGCAAGAACGATTGTATTTGATGTCGGCGGAATTATTGAGCTGAAAAGTAAAATTACCGTACCCGAAGAAGGCGGAAATGTCTATGTAGCCGGACAGACTGCACCGGCGGACGGCATCACCCTGACACAATGGGGCTTTGGTATGATTGGCTGTGATGATGTTATCGTCCGTGATATTCACGTCAGACCGGGGGACAGAGGGCTTTCCGGTGTCAATGAAGTTTCTGACGGCATGGGGCTTTCAAGTTCGAATCACTGCATTATTGACCACTGCTCTATTTCATGGGCAACAGATGAGGGCTTTTCTTCCAGAAGTGCCGCCAACATCACATTCCAGTGGAATATTATCGCCGAATCCCTGAACAACTCCATTCACTATGATGCCAATGACCGCACCAAAACAGAATGTCATGCATTTGCTGGTTCTATCAGCGGTTATACAGGTTCATTCCATCATAATTTACTGATAAATAATACTGGTCGTAACTGGTCTATGGCCGGCGGTATGGAACAGGATGCTGTCACCTACGGCGGACAGCTTGACATTTCCAACAATGTCGTTTACAACTGGAAAGACCGCACCACGGACGGCGGTGTCAGACGTCTGAACTTTGTCAACAACTACTACAAAGCCGGAGCGGTTTCGAATACTGCCCTGCACGTCGTTTCCATTGACGGTAACGAACTTGGTACAAGCGATATGCAGAAAATGTATGTTTCCGGCAATGTTATGACCGATTCGAAAGGCGGTTACATCCTCAAAGCCTCTGATGATGCATGGGCAATGGGAAAAGCAAAATCTGGTCAGAAAAATGCAACTGACAATGATGTCCGCAGTAATTCGCCTTTCTTTGAAAATTATATCAACCTGCAATCCGCAGAAGAAGCTTATCAGGCTGTTACCAGTACCACCCACGGCGCAGGCGCAAATGCGCAGGGTTATGACTATCTTGACAGCCGTTATCTGAAAGAAGTCACTACAGGAACATATACCTATACCGGAAGCAAGGACGGCTTGAATGGTATTATCGATTCTCAGAAGGATGCAGGCGGTTATCCGACCAGCTCCAATTTCAAGGGAGGTACAGCCGGAAAAGATTCTGACGGCGACGGTATGCCTGATACATGGGAAAATGAGCATGGTCTCAACCCGAATGATGCTTCTGACGGTGCAATTGTCTCCCTTTCCGCAGATGATTACACCAATCTGGAATTGTATCTCAATGAGCTTGCTGGTGACGGCGTGGAATTCAACGGCAATGTCAAGACCATTGATGCATTCTCACAGATTGAAGCGGAATCTTATGACGCTCAGGAAGGTATCAGAAATCAGGAATGCACAGACGAAAACGGCGGTGAACAGGTTGCCTACGTCGAAAACGGAGATTACATTCTGTTTAAGAATGTGGATTTTGCAGAAGGTGCTAAGAGCTTTTCTGCCCGACTTTCCGGCAATACAGCAGGGGTAGAGCTGTATCTTGACAAACTCGGAGATACTCCAATTGCAACATTGGACTTCTCCGGTTCTGGAAGTTGGAATAATTGGGAGACTGTTTCCTGCAACGTCCCCACCATCACCGGAAAACATAATCTGTATGTCAGATTTACAGGCGGTGAAGGCTATCTCGTCAATATGAACTGGCTCACATTCGGGAAAAACAGAATTCCAGTCAGCGGAAAATATGTCAAGAATCTGACTGTCAGTGATGAGGAAAATGCTTCTGACTGGGGCATTGCCAACGATACCGCCGGAACTGGTTCAAAGGTGTTCGGCGACCGTGAATTCACATTTACCATGCTCCCCGAAACGCTCAAAGGCTCAGAAGAAATTCTGACCGCCTGCGACTCTAAAAATTATACACAGGACACTGCACAGTTTGAAGCTGGTGAAGATATTACTGTATACATTGCACTTGACCAGCGTGTTGAAAATGTTCCTGCATGGATGGCGGATTATACTAAAACAGATATGACCGCTGTTTCCTCCAATGACGTGACATTTGAAATTTATCAGAAAAATTATTCCTCTGGTGAAACGGTATTACTTGGCGCAAATGGGCAGTCTGCATACTGCGTGAATTATGCAGTATTTGTCAACGCTCAGGCAGTCGAAGAAACAACCGAACCCACTACCACAGAACCGACAACTGAACCCATCACAGAAGAATCTACCACGGAAACTTCTGTGAAAGAAATTGTCTATGGTGATGCAGACCTCAGCGGTAATGTAGATATTATTGACGTGCTTGTATTGAATCAGTATCTGATTGGTATTGAAGAATTGGACGAAAACGGACAGGCAAACGCTGACGTAAACCGTGACGGAAATCTTGCTGATGATGATGCAATGAATATTCTGAAATCCCTTGTCAAGCTCGTGACATTGCCATTATAATATTTTTGACTCTATCCCTTATCAGAATTATTTAACAGCGAAAGCCCTCCCTTT
>DGHF01000124.1 GCA_002392545.1 Ruminococcus sp. UBA3855 | reverse complement strand
TGTCATCTCTAAAATGCTGATACATACTTTCAAGAATTTCGGAGGCAAGAGAAATCAAGCGTTTTTCAGGGTAATACAAGGATGCTTCCTGATGGTCTTTGACTGCCTGTGTCTGCTGTTCGGGGGTGAATTCCCCATCCGGCAATTTCAGCAGATACAACATTAACAAATGCGCAAATGTCAGGTCGTTCCATTCCATACCTGAAACAGTCAGGGGGTTCAGGTCAAACATACGCAGTTCAATGTGGTCAACACCATTCTTTGCAAGGCTTTCAAGGCTGTTTTCTCCTCTGGGTTTGAGCCGGACAGGGAGATATAACTCACTTGCTGAGAACAGCAGACCCTTGTCAACATAGTTCTGAATGCTGTCCGTGAATGCCTGTAAATTCTCATGCTCCAGAATGGGGATGAACTGATTCCAGTAACCTCTTTCACTATTCCGCAAGGAGGCATATTTTCCTTTCACAATGCCGGATAAATTGTCACCATCAAGCGACTTGTCATAGAATGGGCTTGCTGAGGTCAGTAATACCAGTAACCAGCTGTGACGGAATATCTGCTTATAAAGCCGTAAATACAAATTATCCTTGAATTCTCTGAAACTGCCGTTTCCGTCATACCATTCCTCTAACAGCTCCTCCGAAAAGGAAAAATTAAAATGTACCCCCGAAAACAGCATCAGTCTTTTTCCATAGCGTTTTTCCAACGCCTCTCGGTAATGCTGTTTTGAGGTAAATTCTCCGCCCCATCTTGCAATGGGAATGTCGTTTTCCGTCTCAAAGTGGGGAGGATTGCTGTAAAGCCAGATATGCTCATGATTTTCCGAAATTCTTTCTTTTGCCTGTTTGTCAAGCATTTCAATTGAAGCAATCGCCTCTTGAATACTATGACAGACAGGAGTTACAAGTTCCATTTGATTCTCACAGAAATCTCTTGTGATGTGTTTGTCGTCGTCGGGAAATGGGTGCAGGGTCTGGGCAAGTTTTCCGTTTTCGTCAACTCGCAACGTTTCACGCTCCAGACCAAAGCAACCAGTCTTATAAAGAGCTGTTTGTTTCATAGTGTCACCTTCCATTTTATGAAATCTGGTACTATTATTTTAGCACAAATATCCTATCATGTCAATAGGAATAATCAAATAACATTCATAAGATGGAATTTATCACTCTTTCATCTGTTAAAAATCTCCCTTGCCTTTCCTAAACAAGGGAGATTTGCATTTTTCAGATTATCAGGGATATTGTGACTTGACATCCAGAAATTCTTCCAGACAAAGACCGCTGTCATAAATTTCCTTCGCCCAGTCCTTGCCAACATAGCGGATGTGCCATGCTTCGTATTCATAACCAGTATATTCCTCTTTTCCCTCAGGGAATCGGACAATGAAGCCAAATCTCCAAGAATTTTCAGCTAACCATTCCCCTTCCGGCGAACCGTTAAAACTGTAACTGGGGTCGTTCACGTCGATAACCATACCGGTCTGATGTTCGGAATATCCCGCTCGTGCAGAATAGCGGTCGGCTTCTTCCTGACCGTCACGGGCACAATACCCCTCATATACGACTGCTTGCGTGTGATATGACCGAAAATCAGAATGTGAAAACAGATTCAATCCAGCTTCATCTTTGGCTGCTTGCTGTAACTCCTTGAAAGCCTGTTCTGTTTCGGGGGTCATTCCGGCTGGATTATACGTTTCAGGGAGGGGGTATGTCTTGTTGACAAGCATAATTCCCTTGACATAGGTAATTCCATTGATAACAACAATATCCTCTCTTTCAATTTTGGGTTCTTCCTCCTCTGGGTCTTCAGGAAGTTCAATCGCTGTGGTGTAGGTTGTCTGAGAGGGGGTGCTCATTTCGGGAGTGGTGACGGAATCGGACTTTCCTTCCACCCTGATGGCGATGTCTGCGGTAGCATAGGGATTGGCAACGGCGGAAACATGAATAATACAATTTCCCTCGCCGACTGGTGAAATTTTATTGTCATCCGTAATGACTGCAACAGCTTCGTCAGAAGATTCCATTTTAATCCGTATGTCAAGGGCATCGTCCGGAATCATGAAGACCACGGGAAAAATGGGAGCATCTCCTACATTCATCACAGCTTGATAGAAACTCAGTTCCATTGAAGAAACCGTTCTCGGAGGGAGTGAAATGGTGGTTGTCGTTTCGGCTAAGAATGCGAAGGTTGCTTTTGGCTTGGCGACAGTGGTGGCTCTGGTTGTGGTAGATTTTGTTGTCTCGGTTGTGGTAGCAGTGGTCTGAATGATGGCTGTTTCCGTCACAGGATGTACTTCAATGGGCTGTTGTGGAGTTGTAGTCTTGTTGGAAGTTCCGCCGATTGCTTTCACGCAGGTCACGACCGTGACACCAATCACCAGAATCAGTGCCAGCAACATAATTATTAAAGGGAGCGAACGTTGCATTTTTTCTTTCAGAGTACGCTCTTTTTGGTTTGAAGAGGGCATGGCTGATTGTTCCTTTCTTTTTTCTTTATATCTTCATTATAGCACAAAATTTGAAAGAAATCAATACCATTATTCAATATTCGTGCAGTTTCTGTTGAGAATTTTTGAAATTTCCATCCAGACATATAGCTGTCCGAAACATGATTGCTATTTTTTTATTCACAAAAATATCATAAAAACTTTACTTTTTGAATAAAGCAAAAAAATATTTTTACTTCGAAAATTTTAGTATTTTCAACACTGTTATTCTCATTGAATCAACGGCATGAGTACAAGACATACGTATGTCTTTGTCATCAAATCGAAATCTTTTGCAAGACATGAAATATGTCCGAAATCCGATACTTTTCAAAATGAAAAACGTCTTTCAATCGTCACTTTTTCAATATGATTTTTTTTGAAGGGCATATTATCCCATATCATCATATTATTTTCACGGATGATATTCATGCCCCTGAAAGCAACTTTTGCACCTCTTCAAAACGCTTGACATTTATAAGAAAACATGATATAATGAAAATATGTATTAAGTCGGCGAAGGAAAGCACAGATTTTTACAAAGGGATGGTGATTCATGATAAGAGGAAATTTTTTCTGTCATATCCTTGAAAATGTGCATGACTGCGCCTTTTTTCATTTCTGAAAGCAAACACCTGATTATAAATGGAAGTGGTATCATATGAAATATGTCACAACGAAACTACAACCGCTGAAAAGCTTCCCTACCTATCAATTTCATGCCTGTACCATATCAGGGAGCTTGTCTGTGGATGATGTGTTTAAAATATGTATCCTTGAAACATTCCGGTGGATTCGTTCACGTCTAAAAGATTTTCCCGAAATCCCACCGGAAATCATTGCCCCTGAACCGGATGACTACCAAAATTTTCCAGAATCTGATTTACATTCATTCAGTTTCAACATGGGGCTGAATGTGGATGTGATTTATATCGAAAAAAGCGGAATCTGGTCGTTTCAGATTTCTGAGCCGGATATGGGTGCAAATCTCAATTCGAAAAATGCCCGTCCGCCTGTCAACGGCAGAACGTTTTCAACTGATATTGCCTTTCTGAAACGGAAAGACTGCGTGGAAACCGGAATCAGAACCATTTGTTCTGACCCCTACAACTGCGAAATTCCTTGTGAAGTCTTCCGTCCGACTGTCGTCAAGGCTTTGGCGAAACGTCCGGATATGAGCTTTCAACAGTTCGGCTTCCGGCTGGATGGTCAGCCCCTGCGCATTACCTCCAAAGGAAGTCTTGCCTATCTGGACAGCATTCTCGATTCAGAAAGCTGCGATATGCCCATTGTGCTGATTGCTTCCACCGGCTATGAACCAGTTGAAGAAACTCCGAAAAAACCGGAAATGATTTCAGCTCCGGAAATTTCCCTTTCCTCCGTCAGCCGTGGAATGTCGTTCTCTTCCACGTCTGCAATGGATTTCACCCTTGACCTCTCAAAGGCGGATATAAAAAAAAGCAGTGCCAAAATCAATCAGATTGTTTCCAAAAAGAAAGAGAAACCTCCCAAAACAGCCCCTCTCCCCAATGTCACCGCCCCAAAAGCCAAACCTCAAAAACGAGACGAATTTCCTTTTGAAAAGCTGGCGGAAATGTGTCTTGGTTTCGCAGTGGTGTGCTTCGTGGATGAGCCGTTTCTCCCTCACCTGAAAAATAAATTCCGGATTGACCTGCATTCCGGTGATATTGCCATTTACAGCCATTTGCAGGAGTCCGAACGCTATGCCTATGAACAGTATCGGGATGATATGGAGCAATTCTGCAAAACGCTCCGAAAAATGATTCACCTGATGCCGAAACGCTGTTCCTATTCGTTCGGGGATGTGGTATTTCACTCAGATGCAAGAATTGCTGAACTGCGTGAAAAACGGCATGAATCCAACTCCGAAGATGAAAGATTTCAGCTCCTGCGTGAGGAAAATTCCGAACTCAAAAAGCAAATTCAGGAAATTTCCCAGCAAAATGCCAATATGCACCTCACCAGCGAATTACTCCGCACCACGCAGAAAAAATTGAAATCTGCGGAAGATGAACTCGATGCTCTCCGGATTTTCTGCGAACGCTTCCGGCAGGAACAGGACGAAAAAGAAACCCTTTACCGAAAATCGGCTGAATTAGTCGCCTTTTATAAAGGTATGGCGGATATTTCCGCTGAATTCCCCACCGACAAAGATTCCGTCTGTGACTGGACAGAAACCCATTTCGGCGAACATCTCGCCGTCACCACAAAGGCAAGGTCTGAACTGCATAAATATTCCGGCTCGCTCAATACAGCAATTCTCTGCAACGGGATTGTCTATCTGGATGCTTATGCACGATTCAGGAGGGGCGAAATTTCCGCTGAAATGCTGGAAATGTACGCTCAGCGGTATCATTGGGAAGTAACCAGCTGTGGAAAAGAGGCTCTGCGTGTCCGGCATGAAGATTACCTCGTCACATTCCAGAAAAAGAAATATCTCATGAATTTGCACATCCGCTACGGCATCAAAGCCAAAGGCTTAATCCGGATATATTTCTTCTGGGAAGAACAATTGCAGAAAATTGTCATTGGCTGTATGCCTGAACACCTTGCAACTGTCAAGAAAAATACATAATGAAAGGAATTTATACATGAATTTTGAAGACTTTTTCAAAGATTTCATCCTGAAATTATTGGATGATGAACAAATTCAGCAACGGCTGGTTTCCCTTTCCGGAGAAGTTCAGAATGTTGCACAGGCTAACAAAACAGACGAATTGGAAACGCTGAAAAAAAATTTTTTGGAGCAGGAAAAAGTTTCAGAAAATCAGAAAAATGAGCTGGAAAACGAACTCGCTCAGAAGCTCGAACGCATTGAACAACTTGAAAATCAGCTCTACCAAAAACAGGCAGACATCATGCAACTGGAAAAACAGTCCAAAGAGAAAGATTCCGTGATTTCACAGAAGGACAGAACCATTGCCGACCTTACAGATAAGCTTGAAAGAGAAAAGCAGGAACAAAAGGATTCTGAGGAGAAAGTTCAAACATTACACAGACAATTAAACGAACTGCGTTTCAACAATGAGGAACTCTCCGCAGAAAGGGACAGCTTTCAGAAAAAAATGAAGGAGCTTGAAAAATTGCTGGTATTTGATGAAATTAACAAAGTTTACCAGAAATATTGTTACCTCCCTGAAGAGATTCTGAAAAGCCTTGATGACCTGATTTGTCGTTATAGTCCTGTGACGTTCCTGCTGAGCGGTTCGGCGAATGACAATATTCCCCTTTTATGGGGCAGAATCGCCAAAAAAGTGACAGAATATTCCCCTGAACATATCGACATTCTGAAAGAAGCATTTGACCTGTTTTTCCGCTATCATTCCGAAACATATCATACTTTGGAAAGACTGCATACGGAAATCGGTGAAACTTACAACGTCGAGCGACACGACAGAACCCCTGACAGCTCCCCCTCCGGTCAGATTGTGCAAATCCTCCTTGAAGGATACCAGAACACCAAAACCGGAAAAATTACTAAAACGATTGTGAGGTTATAAAAATGGCAGATACAGCGATAATTTCCGAAATGCTCCGCAGTTCCATTCCGGAACAGTTTGTGCAGGAAACCACGAAAGAACAGATTGTAAAAAATTGGGAAACTGTCGGAGCTTTGAAAAAAACTCTGGATGAATTCAAAACCTTGATTGAAAAGAACTTTGTCGAAATCGAAAGCAAGCCCTTTATTTGGGTCAGAAATAATAATGTTTTGATTCTGGACACCAGAAGAAAAGAAGCCCGAACAGACTCCATGATAACCGATATTGAGGGCGTTCCAACCGGATACATGTATCGAGATACACATGACTGGGTTTTCACACAATCCGGCAACCCTTTAAAAGACGGAAGCCAGATTATCAATGGCAGTCAAAGATTTGGCTATGTGTGGTATTATAATGGTGGTAATTGCTACCATATGGGACACTCTCATAGTACAGGATGTAATACTTGGTGGAGTGGTAAACAAAGCCGCAGTGATACCTTGAAACTCCCTGTTCATTATCCCACTGACAGTGCAAAAGGCAGACTGACAGAATTTCTGCAATACGGCTTGATTTTCAAAGATATGACCGAAGAAAGCAAGAAAATTTTTGCAGTTTTGATTGAGATTTACAACAAAGGCGGAATTACTGTTAATGATGATGGAAGTATTGGAATGTCCACTGAATTTCTTAACGCTTTGAAAGAAAACAAATACCCTGATATTCTGGATGTGTCAAAAGAAATCATTGAAAAGGCTGTTCCCGAACTCACTTTCACATTGGATGATGATTTCATTGAAACGCAGTTCCTGAAATGTGATACCATCCGTGCCGGAATTACCCCCTACGACAAGAAACGTCTGGAAGACATCAACCTCGGTCACTGGGATTTATGGACAGCCGAAAACGAGGGCGACAAGGAGAAAATTAAAATTTCCAACCGGCTTGTTGCCAGAAATCCCGAAGCGGATATTTTGCAGGATGGTGTGGTTGCTATCGATTTCGGCACAAAAAGTACTGTTGTTGTATTCCAGAATGGCAGTGATTTCATCATGCCTATGCGTATTGGTCAGGGCGACCTGACACAGGAAACCAAATCCACCGACTACGAAAACCCCACATTTATGGAATTCCTGCATCTGGATGACTTCATGAAAGCTTATCGGGAACGCAAGGGAAGACCTTTCACCAAATGGAATGACCTCATTATTTCCCATCAGGCAGCCAGTGAAATTACTTCCAATACTGACAACGGCGATTATTTCTATACATTCTTCAATGAGCTGAAACAATGGGCGGACGACAAAGGACGGCATATTATGATTAAAGACCGTGACATGAAAGAATATAAACTCCCTGCTTTTGTTGAACTCAAAGAAGGCGACATGAACCCGATTGAAATTTATGCTTATTATCTGGGGCTTTTCATCAATAATATGTATAACGGCATTTTCCTTGATTATGTGATGTCGTTCCCTGTCAATTACGAAAGAAAAGTCCGTGAAAACATCCTCAGGAGTTTTGAAAGAGGGCTGAAAAAGTCGCTCCCTGTCAGCATCCTTGAAAATGAAGAAGTTATGGAGCATTTCCGTGTTGCACAGGGTGCAAGCGAACCGGCAGCCTATGCGGTCTGCGCTCTGAAAGAATTCGGCTTTGCAGAGTCAGAAAAGAATATTTATTATGGTATTTTCGACTTTGGCGGTGGTACGACAGATTTCGATTTTGGTGTGTGGTCAATGGCGGACGGGAAACTTGCCAGACGTTACGACAATGTCATTACCCATTTCGGGGCAGGCGGTGACAAAAAGCTTGGCGGTGAAAAT
>DGHF01000160.1 GCA_002392545.1 Ruminococcus sp. UBA3855 | reverse complement strand
AGCGGAATTCCTGCACATTGAAGTGCGGAGAAAGCTGTGTAGTATCATCAAATTTATAAGTCTTCACTGCCATTTTTATTTTCCTCCTCTTCTTCTTTTTCTTCGAGTTCTTCCAAATGTTCCTGTGCGTCTTCATCAGTGCGTCCGGCTTTTTTCTGCAATACTTCAAGAGCTTTCAGCATCGCAGGCGGATAGCTGATTCCCATCAATGACGTATTTTCTACGATAGAAAGCAGTTCGTTCACACAGAAGCCAATGCAGGTCGCATCTCTGATATAAGTCGTTCCGAGCAGAATGTCCACTCGCATAGCCACAACCACCATCAAAAGAATGCAGAATTTCTTAGCAAGTCCGACCCAGCCGGCTTTGCTGTTGAGTTTTCCGGTTACGCTGTGCTTGGATTTTCCCATTGCTGCTGTGACGAAACCTGTAATAAAATCCACCGCCATGAAGGTTATCAGCGTAATCAATGCCGAATCCCATCCGCCAACCAAAGAAGCGAAAAAAGCCCCAATAATGCCGATTGCTGTGCAGATATTCTCTTTCATGCCGTCACCCTCCTAACACTTTGACCACCTTAATTTTCGGATGTGTGTTGTCAGATACGCCTTTCCAAACAAGGTAATAATCACCAATCGCCACATCGGAACAATCCACCAGAATCGAGATAAAATCGGTACTTTGTAGCCACTGAAAATTCAGTTTGATAACATTTCCGCTTTGAATCTGGTCGTAAAGAACTTGTGCGAGTTCTCCGTAACTTCTGCCTGAAATTTTCCGCATCAGATACAGTTCACCGCTTGCTGTCGCTCCGGACTGATAGGTTATCACAATGCTTGCATTTTTGGAGATGCTGAATGGTTTCAGAATCATGGTATAGACCGTACCCGCCCAGCTAAAATCAGACTGGTTATAATAAAGTGCATAGTCGTTTTCGGCAGAGCAGAAATTCGGATATGACTGTGCAAAGCCGTCCAGCGAACGGTAGCCATTATTATAGAATGTATAAATCGTATCACCGTGACGTTCAAGCGTTCCCGCACCGCTTTGGAAGATAGTCTGGATATTACCGCCAAGGCTGTCAATTTCTGCCTGCATTGCTTTGAGCGTTTCCTGCACGGTATCAAAACTCGGAACTGCGTTAATTTTTTCATGAATTTCATCCAGTTCAGAAATGATATTATCAATTGTCGCTTCATTCGCATGAAGCCGGTCAGAATTGCTGCTGCACTTGTTTTTCCATACAGTCAGCTCGGTAGATAATCCGTTCAGTTGTGTCTGTAATGTGCTGATGCTGTCCCATTTCTTGATTCTGTCTGCCGTAATTCCGTCAAGAACAGCAAGATTTTCATGAAAATGTGCCTGCCTGACAACAGGTGCAATACTTTCTTTAATTGTCTGAATGTCGTATTTTGTGACATCTTCAAACTGCTGTAAATCAGGCAGTAAAGTCAATGAATCAGCATCAAGCGAGTCCAGAAGCTCCTTATTCTGATGTGAATGAGATGCTAACCGGATAGGCGTGATGGCTTCATGCACCATCAGGATTTCATCATTCAATTTTCTGACTGTGACATAATCCGAAAGATTGAGTTCAGCAAGTTTTTTCTGTTCTTCAAGTGTGTAGCTTGCAGTCGTTGCATCAAGGATTTCCTTGTTTTTATGCGAATGAGCATCCATTCTGATTGGAGTAATGCTTTCATGAATCATCAGAATTTCGTCATTCAATTTTTCAATAGTTACATAATCGGACGGAATGACCGTTTCTGAATTTGCAAGAGCCTGTTCAATCATTTTCTGAATTTCGTCTTTCTTCAGATATTCGGACATATCCGGAACAGCACCGCCTTTTCTGGTAATCTCTTCAATCTTCTGAAGAATCTGCGTGTATAAATCGGGAGTAGGCGGGATGGGTGAATCGTCATCACCCACAAAACCGGACTGCCTGATATTCAGCGTGACAGGAACAGTTGTCGCTCTCAGCCCCGATGTATTATCCGCATCGTAGCCGAAAACAGAGATTTTGACTGCACCAGCATGGAGTTCCGCAGGAAGCAGACACGATAAACCGTCAAAACCAAGTACACGGTTATAAGTTTCGTCACACTGTGTGAACTGCACAACTTTGTAAAACTTCTTCCAGTCACCATCAAATGTAAATTTGAGGGTCACAAAAGAAATCTGGTCGGAGGCAATCACCTCACGTTCCAGAATTTCAATCTTTTGATTTTTTACCAGAAATTTAAGCATTATTTCTTCACCTCGACCCATTCTGTATTATCGCTGTCCCATTTCAGGTAACCATCAAGGCACTGAATTTTTGTCAGATTAGCTGAACTGCTGTGTGAGTCCCAATTTTTCTGCTTTTCGATTGTTGTCCAGTCTTTCAGACTGCCCTCATAAGTTAAAGTTTTCAGCTTATTGCAGGAATAGAACGCATAGGATTTAATTTCCTGCACCGATTTTGCGATGGTGAAATTGACAAGAGCTGTACATCCCATAAACATATATGCGCCAATGACAGCCCCTTCATAACGAACCGTGGCAAGAGCAGAACATTCATAGCACACATAATCCCCAACGTCAGTCACAGAACGGGGAACTGTCAGACTTGTAATTTGTGTATTGGCAAATGCATATGAGCCGATTTCTGTCACTTTGCTAGGAATGGAAACTTTTGTGAGACCGCAAATATCCGTAGCAAGAGCAGCAAATGCATTTCTGCCTATTTTGGTCAGAGTTTTTGGAAGAGAGGCAGAACCTAACTGATTACAGTAGTTGAAAGCAAATGTTCCAAGAGAGGTGATGCCGTCTGAAACAACCAGAGACTTGATATTCTGGTCATCAAAAAACGGAGAAAGATTGTCACCCGCCCGCTGGTCATTGAGAAATTCTATCCAGCCCTCCGGATTGCCCTGATAGTTTCCTGCACCAACAGAAGCCGCAAAATTCAGCACAAGCGATGCGTCAACAGCATTGATTTTGCCGTCCCGATTCACATCAGCAAGCAGTTCCTGTTCCGGAGTCAGACCTGATTCACGTCCGGAGCCAATATTGGCAGCGGCAGCCAGAATCAAAGAGGAATCTGATGCAGTGACACGTCCGTCACCGTCAATGTCCGGATACTGAACATCAGAAAGAGGGATTGCTGTCCCATAATCGTACATTTCACCAGAGCCACGGAGCAGAAGTTTTCCGTCTGAATACAGCACATAATAGATATCATCACCGCACTGACCAACTTTTACAATATCGCCCGTCATATCATCAATCTTAAGCCGTAAAGTATCAATCTTGTTATTTAAGCCTTCGATAGTTTCATTGTATTTATCAATCTGTGCGTTCAAAACTGTGAGCTGTGCCAGCATATCCGTGACTTTGCATTTTCCCAGAATACAGCGGCAGTATCCACAAAGATTTTCATCTGCTCTGTAATCGAACCAGTCAAATTTGGAAAGTGATGTTGCTCCGACATTGAGCCGGACAGCGTACAAAGTCAGCTTTGTACGATTGGTATCAACCGGAATGAACGGAACAGAGGGATTTTCGGCAGGTGTACCAGCTACAACTTCAATCCTGACATCACGCACTCCTTCGGAAACATCGCAGACAATGCCGATTGTGACATATCTCGGAAGTGACTCGTCCTGATATTCCGACAAATCAATGCTGTACTTCGCATCATTGATGAAATAATGCCCATTTATCCACGCTTTTCCCGTGCCAAGAATGACTTTTAAGCCCTTTGCAGGTGCTGTCAGTTCAAACTGTTCACCGTATGTGTCCAGAATGCCGTTGCAAATCAGGCTTGACAGATAATCGGTGAAATTTTCTGCCGTGTACGTCCTGTCAAGACCTTTTGAGTTGAAAAATCCGCTTGAAAAAGCCATAAATTATCCCTCCCTGAATGTAGGTGTCAGGCTTCTGCCGTTCTGGTCGAATCCCTCCACCATGCCAATAAGCTGTATTTTCGGCTGAATCATGCCGAAACGCCTGTGCTGAACAGTGACATAATCACCGACAGCATAGTCTTTTTGATACTGATACTGCGTATTGTTTGCAGCAATTGTTGACTCTGATGCAGTTTTCGGAGATATCATTTTTTCAGAACCTCGATTCTTGAGCAGTTCAATGTATTCCTCTTCCGGAATCTGA
>DGHF01000159.1 GCA_002392545.1 Ruminococcus sp. UBA3855 | reverse complement strand
GCACATACTGAATCTGATGGTCTGCAAGAATTTCTCTTTCAATTATCTCAATGCTCTGATTCTTTACAAGAAATTTCCACATACTCATTCACCGACCTTCCATTCTTTATTTTCTGAATCCCACTCCATAAAACCGTCAAGGCACTGAATTTTTGTCAGATTAGCTGCATTGTCCCAGTAGTTTGCTTTTGTGACCGCTGCCCAGTCTTTCAGGCTTCCCTCGTAATTCAAAGTTTTCAGTTTATTGCAGGAATAGAACGCATAGGGCTGAATTTCCTTCACTGATTTTGCAATAGTGAAACTGGAAAGAGCCGTACATCCTGCAAACATGAATGAGCCAATCACTGCACCCTCATAGCGAACTTCAGCGAGATTTGCACATTCACTGCAAACATAAGCATCAACAACAGTCACCGAACGTGGAACTGTCAGATTTGTAATTTGTGTATTGGCAAAGGCATACTGACCGATTTCTGTCACCTTGTTGGGGATAGAAATTTTCGTGAGACCATAAATGTCAGTAGCAAGAACGGCAAAAGAATTTCTGCCTATTCTGGTCAGAGTTTTTGGAAGTGAAACAGATGTCAGGTTATTGCAGTAATTAAAAGCAAATGCTCCGAGCGAAGTAATACCGTCTGAAACAACCAGAGACTTGATATCTTGGTCATCAAAGAAGGGTGAAAGTTTCTCACTTGCACTTTGGTCATTGAGAAATGCAATCCAGCCTTCCTGACTGCTGCTGTATTTTCCGACACCAAGGTCAGCGGCAAAGGAAAGCACAAGCGAAGCATCAATGGCATTGATTTTGCCGTCACGGTTGACATCAGCAAGCTGTTCCTGTTCCGGAGTCAGACCCGATTCACGACCTGTGCCGAGATTGGCAGCGGCAGCCAGAATCAAGGAAGCATCCGCAGCAGAGACACGTCCATCCCCCGTAATATCCGGATACCGGCAGTCAGAAATGGGAATTGCAGTACCGTAGTCGTACATTTCACCTTTGCCACGGAGCAGAAGTTTTCCGTCAGAATACAGCACATAATAAATGTCATCGCCGCACTGACCGACTCTTGCAATGTCGCCAGTCATATCGTCAATTTTGAGCTGTAAGGTATCAATTTTGTTATTTAAGTCTTCAAGCGTTTCATTGCATTTTTCAATCTGAGAGTCCACTTCCAGAAGCTGTGACAGCATTTCCGTGACTTTGCATTTGCCGAGAATACATCTGCAATAGCCGCATTTTTTGTCATCGTCACGATAGTCAAGCAGATTTTCTGCTGTAACAGAAGTTGCTCCTGCACCCAGCCAAACTGCATGGAGCAGCAGACTTTTAATGCCGTCACCGCTAGGCATATTCGGAACAGACGGGTATTCTGCCGGAGTTCCTGAAACAAGCTCCAGCTTCACATCACGCACACCTTCATTGATATCGCACACGATACAAATCGCAACAAACCTCGGCAGAGATTCATCGACATAAGAACTGAGGTCAATGCTGTAAATTGCATCATTGAGAAAATAATGTCCGTTAATCCACGCTTTTCCTGTGCCGAGCCGAACAGTCAAGCCACGCTCTGCCGGAAACAATTTGAAAGCCAGACCGTAGGTATCAAGAACACCATCGCAGATAATGCTTGAAAGATAGCCTGTGAAATCCTCCGCTGTGTAAACTCTGTCCATGCCTTTTGCGTTGAAAAATCCGCTGTAAAAAGCCATAAAATCACCTTACCCTTTCTTGAATGTCGGTGTCAGACTTCTGCCGTTTTTGTCAAAGGCTTCAATCATGCCGACAAGCTGTATTTTTTCCTGTGTCAAGCCGAACCGCTTATGCTGTACTGTCACATAATCGCCAACGAAATAGTCTTTGTTGTAGACATATTGTGTGGATTTTGGTGCAATTTCTGACTCTGATGCAGTCTGCGGAAGAACAAGCCTTTCCGAACCTCTGGTTTTCAGAAGTTCAATATATTTTTCTTTCGGAATCGGAATCGTTTCTCCGTCCTTATAGACAGTTTCTGCAATATCGTCCGCATCCACATACAGTTCATAGCGGTTGAGATATTCCGGCTCATCGTCGGAATAATATGTCGTTCTTTTACGCTCCTCTCCTTTTCCCTGACCGAAAATATAAGCGAAATTCCGCTGTACAGAGGCATTTTCCACATAAGTGAAAGAAAGCAGATTGCTGTACGCATCAGAAAAAATCACATGAGGATTTTCTGCCTGTAACATACTGCGGTCAGTACCCTGATACAGGTCAAAAACCATTTCATATTTTTCATCAGGCAGTTTTTTCAGACGAATATTTGCATTTCCTCCAATTTTCTCACAAATCGTATAAATCCATTCCATCAGATTGGCATAGGAAATTTGCAGGGCAGTCGTTTTCTCCCAGCATTCTCCGCTGACCTCTCCGAGAAAAAGTCCTGATATTCTGCGGTTATCATCATTCATACAATTCTGTGAAATGACCTCTCTGACGATTTCAGAATAGCTTTTTTCAGTTGTTGCTGAATAGGTCGGATGAATAATCCTCCGTTCCAGTAAGCACATCAGAAACCGTCCGGAAACTGTCAGATAATCGCCGTTCTCTGCATCAGTTTTAATCTGCACGGATTCAATCAGTCCAAAATGTGCATTGTCATCATTTCTGCCGACAATCCGTCCGGTTCTGAAAATTTCAATATTCTCCGGACTTGCCGCAATATACACTTCAAACCGTCCGCACTGATAATACTCAATATCCCACAGGAAACTCGAAAAAGTATCACAGACAGCTTCCAGCGTAATTGTCAGTCTACTTTCCTCCGGAAACATTTTATAAATTTCAATCTGCATCTTACACCCCCAGATAAGCATCAGTATGGATGAGCTTGACTGTCAGATTCTCCAAGCCCCATGCCCACAGCCGGAATCGATTCTTTCCCTCACGCATGGTGAGCCATGTTGAGCCGGAAACAAGCCGGTTGATGATATTTGTTCTCTCGCCGTTTCGGTCAAGCGTGATAGTTTTGTTTCCCGTTTTGGTTGTAATTGTAATGACATCGCCGCCCATGATTTGCCCTGTGATTTGCAGATACTC
>DGHF01000097.1 GCA_002392545.1 Ruminococcus sp. UBA3855 | reverse complement strand
TTGGTTTAGGCGGTTCGGGACGTGGGGGGCGTGGCTTCTGACTACTTTCGTAAAGTTTCATCATTTGTTCTTGGTATTTACGAGAAAGCTCGTTAAAATTATCTTTCATCAAAAATATTCCTCCTTTTGAGTGGGATGTGGTATAATATATCATGAAATTTGTGGAACTATGCATAAAATGTGACAAATAACCGAAAATTTTTCTTGAGGGCTTGCAAATATTTGAAAATGTGGTATAATTAAAACATAAGGATTATGATATGTTTGAAAGGCAAAGCAAAGGAGGAAGATTATGGGAAAATATACAGGCTGTCAATGTATTATCTGTCAGAATACATTTGAAGAAAAAGACGATATTGTTGTATGTCCGGAATGTGGTACACCCTATCACCGTTCCTGCTGGGAATCACAAGGGCACTGTATCAACAGCACCCTGCACACCACCAATGGAAGCTGGCAACGCATACAAGACGAGCGCAGAATCAAATTAGGCGGTAAAACCTGCCCGAATTGTCAATTTGTCAATATGCCCGACGTGGAACGCTGTGCGGTATGTGACACGCTTCTGACCCCTCCGCCAGCGGAAAACAATGACGAAAGTCAGAAAATCAGAATTCCGCTACCCAACGGCGAACAGATGGAGCTTGATATTTCTGACCCATGCTGTGGGATGAATCCCAATGAACCCATGGAAGGGGAAACGCTTGGGGATGTGGCGAATTTTGTCAAAACCAATACATTGTATTATATTCCATTGTTCCGGCGTTTTCGGGATACAGGGCGGAAAGTTTCATTGAATTTTACATGTGTTGTATTTCCGTACTTGTATTTTGCATACCGGAAAATGTGGTTTATGGCGATTTTAAGTGGAATTATCAACATTATCTGCAATCTGCCTGCAATAATGTTGCAGATGCTTTCTACATTGACCTCGAAAGAATTTCTTCTGGATTTACAAAGAAGTTACGGCGCAGATGCAACGACCATTTTTGACGGTCTGACAACGTTCCTGAAATCGAATGAAACGCTTTTAACGAATTTGAATGCACCATTGTACCTGATAGGGCTAGGAGTTCAGATATTACTCTGTTTGTTCGGAAATTATCTTTATTATCGGTTTGCATTGAAATCCGTCAGCAAGATACGCAAAATTTCCCCCACGCAACAGCTCCGGAAAGCACTGCTTGACTCCGAAGGGGGAACAAGTTTCTGGAATGTTGTGGGATGTATCGGGATTTATTACGGAATTGTGCTTGTGATTTATGCAGTGCTTTTCATTCTTACGTAAAGGGGTTTGGATTGATGAAAGTCAGTGCCATTATCTGTGAATATAATCCTCTCCACAACGGACACCTTCACCACATTGAAGAAACAAGGAAAAACGGCGCAACACATCTCATCGGAGTGTTAAGCAGTAACTTTGTACAGCGTGGAGATGTGGCAATGATAAGCAAATTTGACCGTGCACATCTGGCTGTGAATGCCGGAATTGATTTAGTGATTGAGCTTCCGTCGCCGTTTTCCTGTGCGGCGGCGGAAGTTTATGCAACAGGGGCAATTTCGCTTCTGAATGCGCTCGGAATCGTGGATGAACTTTCTTTCGGGAGTTCATTGGGCGATATGGAAAGCATATTTCTGCTGAAAGAAGCATCTCTCTCGACAACGGAAATTTATGGAAAGCAAATCCGTGAACACATGAAAAAAGGCGAATCCTATCCATCAGCGGTATGGGCTGTTGTTCAGCAAAGATACGGTGAGCACGTTTCTGAAATGATGCATGACCCGAATAATTTACTTGCTATCGAATACCTCAAAGCCATGCAGAAGCTGAATGTTAGTTTTGAGCCGTTCACCATCCTGAGGAGATGTGTCATGCATGACAGTTTCGAAACGAAAGAATCTTTTGCCAGTGCGAGTTTTATCAGGAAATGCATTTCTGAGGGGGATTTTTCATGCCTTGATTACGTCCCCTCTTACACGAAAAAAGTCATTTCCGAACGA
The DNA here is from genome assembly GCA_002392545.1 of Ruminococcus sp. UBA3855. Taxonomy (GTDB): domain Bacteria; phylum Bacillota; class Clostridia; order Oscillospirales; family Ruminococcaceae; genus UBA3855. The sequence continues at coordinate 8,418 of DGHF01000097.1, read as the reverse complement.
ATCCAGCAGGGGAAAATTGCCAATATCCGCCATCTTGAAAAGCTGATTCTTTACAAAATGCGGACGATTTCAGAAGAAGAAATTCTTTCCCTCCCCGATATGAACGAACCCCTAATGAACCGCTTTTTTTCAGCCCGAACAGAAAACAGTCTGGATGCATTCTTTGCAAGGGTGAAATCGAAATGCTATACCATGTCGAGAATCCGCAGAATTGTGATGTGTGCGCTGGCTGGAATTGAGAAAAAAATGATTCTCAAAAGTCCGCCCTATGCAAGAGTGCTTGCATTTAATGAACGTGGTCGGGAGCTGATGAACATTACCCGAAAAACAAGCAAAATCCCTGTGCATACATCCCTTGCCAAGCTCCGGAATGAGGGAGCAGATGAAAAAAAATTTGTCTGTTTGGAAGAAAAAGTTTCCCACATTTACGGACTTGCACAGGAAACATTTTCCTCCGCAGAGGAAGATTTCAGAGCTAGAATTGTAATGGAGACGAAAAAATGGAATTATCAGGAGTGATTTTTGATTTAGACGGGACTTTGATTGATTCTATGCAGATATGGCATGAAATCGATGTGCAATTTTTTACTGAAAATGGTCTTGCAGTTCCGGACGGCATTTCCGAAAAAGTGGCGAAAATGTCAATTCAGGAATGGGCGGACTTTTTTGTCAGGGAATACATGCCCAGTCTGACAACAGAATATATCATTCACCGCATTGGAGAAATGGCAGAGGAATATTACAGGGACATCATCCCATTGAAACCATATGTCAATGAATTCTTGGATTTTCTGGACAGTAAAAAAATTCCGTACGGGATTGTCACAGCGACTTACCGGAAATCTGCACAAGCCGTCCTGAAACGCCTTGGAATTTGGGAAAGAATGCAGTTTTTATTTGCTGGTGACGAGTACCCCGACGGAAAAACCACCTCATTTCTGTATGAATTAGCCTCGAAAAAAATGCATTCCCCCAGAGAAACAACGCTCATTGTAGAAGATGCCCTGCACTGCGTACAGATTGCAAAACGTGCTGGATTCCCGACAGCCGGAGTTTATGACCCTTGCACCGTTCCGGCGGATTGGGTCGAAATATGTCGTATTTCTGACATTTCGGGCGATAACTTACAGCAGATTCTGATACAGATGAATTCCCTGTAAAATTCCGCTGTTTAATGGCATTTATCCCGTATTATGCAAATATCAGAGAAGTATTCAGTTGACATTTGCACAATTTTGTTGTATAATAGTGAAAGCAACGAATCAGCTTCAATTTTGTGCATAATTACCATGTAGGAGGATAAAATGAACAAGAAAAAAAGATTCTCCATCGGGAGAAAAATGTACTTATTTGTTATTATTATTATACTTGTCTCTACACTTGGCACAGCTGGAATGTCTCATTATATTAACGCAAATCAAATTGACGAGTACTATAAAACAATCGCACGTGATTCAGCGAGAAATCTGGCTTCATTTCTTGATGCAGATTATTTTTCAAAGCTGAAAGAAATGGCAGTTTCCGAAGAATATCAGGCAATCCGTGACCAAGCAGAAGAAGAGGATAACGAAGAAATTATTCAGGAATATATTGAAAATGCAGGGCTGTGGGAGCAGTATCAGGAATCAAGGGCTTTTCTTGTGAATTATCTGGAACACATGGACAATATCAAATATCTGTATGTTGTCGTCTGGGGAGACAGCAATGCAACACATGATATGTACCTGATGGATGATTATGACAATCCACTATATGAAACTGGTTATTATGAATTGAGAGAAGAAGAACTTCTTGGAATGGAAGCACTGGGAGAGGTTGAACCAACTATTTCGCATGGTGACTGGGGCTGGCTTTGTTCTGCATATGCTCCGATTTATGCAGAGGATGGCAGTATTATTTGTCATGTGGGCTGTGATGTGGAAATGAATGAAATTATGGAGGATAGACAACAGCATCTGATATATATTTTGATTGGTTCGTTGCTGTTTTCTGCTCTTATCTCCATAGGAGCACTGCTGTTTAACAATCGGATTATTGTAACTCCTCTGAACTCCCTGACAATGGAAATGAAAAAATTCACTCCTGCGGAAAATACGGATTATGAAACCGCCCACGTCGTCAATCTGAACATTCAGAGCCGTGACGAAATTCAGGATATTTACGAGGAAATTCACACCATGCAGACCCGTATCATTGATTACCTGAATGACCTTTCCACTTTGCAGAAGGACAAGGAAAAGGCAGAAAACGACATCAAAGACAAAGAACAGCAAATCGGCGAAATTACCAGAACCGCCTATCGGGATGCATTGACCTCTGTCGGAAGTAAAATAGCATATATTGAAAAATGCAACCTGCTCAATCAGAAAATTGAAGCAGGTACAGCGGAATTTGCCATTGTCATGGTGGATATGAACAATCTGAAAAAAATCAATGATACTTATGGTCATAAGGCTGGTGACGCTTATATTAAAGGCTGTTGCCGGATTATCTGTGAAGTGTACAAGCATTCGCCTGTATACAGAATCGGCGGTGATGAATTTATCGTCGTTTTACAGGGCAGAGATTACCAAGCCCGACTTGAGCATATTTACAAATTGAGAGAAATATTTGAGGAAACCTATACCAAGGAAGAGGGCGAACCATGGGAGAAATATTCTGCATCCGTGGGAATGGCGGAGTATGCCTCTGATGACAGCACCGTTGATTTTGTATTCAAGCGTGCTGACCGTGCCATGTATGAAGAAAAACAGCTTTTCAAGAAAAAGTACGGCAGTTACCGCTAAAGTAACAGGATGACGGCAATTTTCATACGCTGTGATAAGACCTGAAAGGAGGAAAGAAAAATGAAAATCAAAATGATAATTTTCAATATTTGTTTCGTAATATTGGAAATTGCACTCTATTCAAGGGGGCTTGTCAATCTGCTGGCATCTCCCGTTCCGGCTGTGATAGTGGGAATCGCAAGCATAGGGGCATTTATCGGGGTCAATTATTACTTGCTGAACGATACCGGAACAAAAAAGGCTCTGCGCATGGAACGGCTCAAAACTTTGTCGGATTATCAGGAAGCCCTTGACAACTGGTCAGGACGAAGCAACCCCCTTCACAAGGAAATCCGTGAGGCACAGCATCAACTGGAATTGTTTCAGCAGAAAGAAACCGCCCTCAAAGCCCTTTTAGGAGAGGAAGCGCAGGACGGAAACCCTTTTATTGAAGTCAGTCACGAAGTCAATGAGTGTCTCATCGGCAATATGAAAAAAATCGTCACAAGAATGAGTATTTCCGACTTTTCCGACAATTCGCAGATTCCGTCGAATTCCCGATTTCTGAAACAGGTCACGGAACAGAATAAACAAATTCTTGCACAATATGACAATCTCATCATTGAGATTTCCCAGATTGGCAGTCATGCCGATACAGAAAATCTGGAAAATATCACCAATGCACTCCGGCAGTTGCGGGACAGCAACGCCAATGTCAACCTGTCCGATTTCTAAGCAGAAAGGAGTTTTCAAGAATGACCAACCAAAAGAAAAATACTGCAACTTTGATTGGAATTGGCACAGCGGTAGCGGTTTTGATTGCCTGCGGAATTGCTTTGACGAACAATATCGGAAAAAGCACCCGTGAAATTTCCGAAGAAGATGCACTTAAAAAAATGGATAAACTCCTGAAAAATGTCACAGTTACAGAAACCACCCCAAGAAAGGCGACTGTTGATTTTTCAGGCTCTGACCTTGCCAATTCTCTGCCCGATATCAATACATATCCCCTCACCGTCACCGGAAACGGAGAAATTGACATTGAAATTTTTGTTTCGCCGGAAAAAGCCGGAACTGGTTCAGACGGCTGGATGATTGAAACGGCAAAGGCTTTCAACAGTCAGAATCTTCGCACGACAGATAATCATACTATGTCCGTATCCATTCGGAATATCACTTCGGGAACTGGTTCAGACTACATTGTGTCAGGGAAATATTTACCGGATGCCTACACGCCGTCAAATACGATGTGGGGGACAATGGCAGTTTCCAACGGTGCAGATTTGCACATGATTTCCGAAAAATTAGCCGGAAATGTTGCCGGAATTCTGATTTCAGAAAACATGGTGAAAACGCTTTCTTCCGACTATGGAGACATTAACATTGAAACCATTACCAATGCATCCAAGGACGGTAAAATTGCTATGGGGTACACATACCCCTATACCAGCTCCACAGGGTTGAATTTTCTTGTGTCGGCTCTGCACAGCTTTGATAATGCCAATCCTCTGAGTAATACCGCCGTTGAAAATTTCCAGCAGTTTCAGGCGAATGTACCGTTTGTATGCTATACTACCCAGCAGATGCGGAATGCAATGGGAAGCGGTTCATTGAATGCATGTATCATGGAATATCAGACGTATGTCAATGACCCGTCTTTGCAGAAAAGCTATCAGTTTATTCCGTTTGGAGTCCGGCACGATAACCCCATGTATGCCGTGGGAAACCTCACCACCGAAAAAGAGCAGGTTTTGCAGGCATTTACAGATTTCTGCCTAAGCTCCGAACAACAGGAAAACGCTAAAAAATGCGGATTCAATCAAATGGAATCTTATCATAGTACTGAACCAGAATTTGATGCTGTCACGCTCCTGAATGCGCAGAAACTCTGGAAAGAAGAAAAAGATTCCGGTCGTCCGGTCGTGGCGGTGTTTATTGCGGATGTTTCGGGTAGTATGATAGGCGACCCCCTCAACCGCCTGAAAGAATCCCTGAAAAGCTCCTCGCAGTATATCGGCAGTAAAAATTATATCGGGCTGGTTTCATACAGCAATGACGTGCAAGTGAATTTGCCAATCGGGGAGTTTGACCTGAACCAGCGTTCTTATTTCACAGGAGCTGTTGAAGATTTGTCCGCCTCTGGAGCGACTTGCACCTATGATGCAGTATTGCAGGGAATCAAAATGCTGGAAGAATCCAAGTCCGCCATCCCCAACGCCAAACCGATGCTGTTCGTTCTCAGTGACGGTGAAACCAATCTCGGCGCAAAGCTCAGGGACATCAGCGACATTGTAGACGCTCTGAATATCCCCATTTATACCATTGGATACAATGCCAACTTGAGCGAATTGACGGAGCTTTCCGCCATCAATGAAGCAGCTTCCATTGATGCTGATTCAGAAGACGTTATTTATAAATTAGGCTCTCTTTTCAATGCGCAGATGTAATGAATACATCAAAAAACTGCCCTGTCAATGGGGCAGTTTTTTGATTATCATCAGAAAATCCATATCACAGGATTTTTGGAGGAGTCGAGCCAGTTCAGAATTTCTACCATATCACTTGTGGAAACGGCAATGCATCCGGCTGTATAATCCGCCGTCCAACAATGCAGAAAAATCGCTGAACCAGCATAGGGAACAACCGGATTCATATTATAATTGACCACCACGGCATAATGATAGGCTTTCGGGTAGTCAAGAAGATGTTCCGCACTGTTCCATGAAATTACCTCACTCTCAACCCATTGGTTATAGTATTCTGACTGTGGGTCATCCACCCAATAACAATTAGAATTCAATTTCCGGTACTCAATGGAAAGACGTTTCAGCGATTCCGTCCCAAACGCAAACCCAAGTTCAAAAATCCCTTTCGGGGTGCGGTAATCTCCTTCACGGCTTTCGGCACTGACACCATTTTTCCCAACAACTCCGGAAGTTTCAAGAACCTGTTCCCACTCTCCTGAATTCTGTTCAAAAAGATACACTTCTGCATTTGTACCGCTGGATTGTACAATAATCATTTGTTTGGTATAGGGAATATCAGCGATTGTTTTTTTATCAGCTTCCAGAAACGGCAACAATGCTTCATATTCGACAGGTTCAGACGGGAAAGGAATGGTTTCTGTTTCCTGAGGGAGACCAGTTTCTGTTTGAAAGTCTTCCGTGAAACCTGTCTCTGTTTCAGAAGTAGCCTGATTTCTTTTTTTTCCGGATAAAGCGGAAATATTTGTTTCTGTAGGCAATGCGGTATTAAATTCTGTTTCTGGCTGTGATTCAGTAAGACCGCCGGATGTTGTTTCCGTCTGTGATTCTGCCTGATTAGTGACAATACTGGGAAGTTTTGACATGGAAACTATCAGCGCAGTGCAGAACACCAGACAAGTCAGCGTTCCGATAAAAATTAACAAATTTTTTCTTTTTTCCATGATTGACACCCCATCAATAAAAATAAATATAATTGCTGTCAACCCATCCATAATAGTCACCGTCGTCACTGTCATAAAGTTCATACCACGTCACACCTCTGGAATAACACCATCTGTATGCAGTTATATGCCAATGATTTCCGAGACTGCTCCGGACTTTGGAAGGGTCACCGCCATTGCACACGTAATCTGTCGTAAATCCTGCCACAACGTCATAAGTACCAAAACTGATTTCCCCCGTTGCATAGCAGGAATAAACATCCACACTAGCAGAATTTTGAGGTTGAGGATTATAGGAAGGCTGATTTTTTTTGATGGTTACGGTTTCCCCCTTTGTTCCGTCATTGAAATAGGGGGTTACATAAGCAGTCACATGGTCAAGACTTGAACCAGCAGTCAGATATAATTCGTCTGAACTGTCTGTTAAGGAGAACAGGAAATAAGGTTCATCTGGTGTTCCGCTGCTATATTCATAACATTCAATATAATAATAGTCAAAATCTCCGCTGGTATAAAGATAATATGCATATCCGTCAGCATTGGCATAAGACTGGGTTTTAATTTCACAGGTAATTTGGGGGCGTTTTTTGACAACTGCGGTAGTCTGCTTTTTAGTTTCCGGCATTTCAACATGAATTGTGGGGGCTTCTGTGGGAGGAGGAGTTGTTTGGGGAATTTCAGCATCAGAAGGGAGTTGCATCATATAGCCCATATTGCTGTTTTTGTACTGTGAATAATTAGTTACGTCAGGAACATCATTTAATGTCCAGTCGTCGCCCTTCTGTGCAACCCAGAGAATCAGATAAGGCTCACGAATAAGTGTACCATTTTTCTGATATTGGTAAGCATCATATCCGGAAGGTTCACGCAGACTAAGTTTTTGATTATAATACCATGAATTTGTTTTTTGAAGAATATAATTTGTTTCCTCGTTGTCCACCCATGAAAATGTAAGATTTCTCTCAGAATCAATACTGGAAGTTGCCCCCATCCAGATGTAACGCAAATCAGGATTATTATTTTGTGCTTCCTTGACTTTTTTCATGAGGGCTTCCCATTGTGCATCAGAATGAACTGTTGCAAGGTGACCGCCCGCTTTTTCACAAGCTTCTTCTGCTTCTTCCCAAGTATATTTTCCGCTGACAAATACATATTGAGGAATCACATCATCAACAGAATTTTCCGGAGGAGCTGTCTCTTTTACCGTCTCCACAATTTCAGTAACCGCCTCTGTTTCCGGAATTTCAGTAGTTTCTTCTTTTTTGACTTTGGAAGAAATTACAATTTCAGTTGCTACAGCAACTGTTCCATTCGCTCCGGAATTTGCACCCTCTGCGCTGAAACCGCCGTTTTCTTCTGGTCTCTGACTCTGCCAGAACCAGAAAATAAGAGCCACCGCCACAAGCAAAAGAAGAATGATAGGTACAAGCAGAGGAAGGATGTTAGGGGGGTGGGGAGCAGGAAGAATTTCAGACTGCTCTTGATAGGGGGATGGATTATTCTGTTTGTCATGATGCTTGACAGGTCGCTGAACTTGTGAAGGAGACTGCTGATGAAAATGCTGTACATGTGTAAAATTTTGCTGAATTTCCTGAGTTTCGGAAGAAATGGCTTTTTGATAATGTGCAGGATGCTGTTCGGGAATAACCGGTGTTGCATTGCGGTGAGCAGATTCAATGACAGTATGATGGGTTTGTGAATGTGATGACGGAAGAACGGGATTTTGACCTTTCTGTGAAGATGTTTCAGGCATTTCATTTTTTTTTGAAAGGCTGACAGTGTGGGAATGCTGGCTGATATTCCAGCCAAGTGCATCCGTGAAAAAATTAACAATTTCACTGGCTTTGGAAATTTCAGTAGCGTATACACTGTGCATTTTTTCAACTGCCCTTGCAACAGCCATTTTCTGTGCGGACTCATCTTTTCCGATTGCTTCATACAAAATTCCGCCAACCCCGCATTTAACAGCGAGATGAATTAATGTATATTCCGAATAGGAATTTCCAAGCAGGTCTTTCAGGTAATTACTGAATGTTGCATTATTTTTCATCAGTTCATAAGGCGGTTTTCCGTTTTTTTCGGCGTAAATTCCCATAACATAACAGATACCCTCTGCAATGGAAGAAAATGCATTGTAACTGATACGCATTCTTTCGTGACAAGACGGACAAAATTCACTTCTGACAGCATTAGGAAGCAATGCATTCCACTCATATCCGCATTTTG
>DGHF01000083.1 GCA_002392545.1 Ruminococcus sp. UBA3855 | reverse complement strand
AGAAAAGAAAATGCACATCTCAAATACCCCCATGAGAAAAATATTTTCGATTATGATAATATCAAAGAAAAATGGGTGGAACTTGCACAGGAATTGTACTATTGTGCAGATGATAATGAGGAAGAAATTGACAGAATTTATGGCGATATGTACGGCGGTTTGCTTGTGATTGGAACAAATGGCTGTACTTATGACCATGTATTGATATGTGAGGGAAAACACAACGGAATGATGGGGATGATTGACTGGAATTCAGAAGTAAATTCTGTACCATGGTTTTATGGGATGGATTTTGAAACATGGATTTGCAATCATTTCAAAAAAATTATTCTGGGAGAAGTCAATAAACATTCTGCTAATTTCTGGACTGTCAAACCATAAGGAGAATATTTCATGAAATTAAAATTTGAACGAGCGAATTACAAGAATTTTTTCAAATTGAGAAATTTATATCAATCGGCATTTCCGGAGAATGAACGTGCGCCGTTTCTCATGTTGTGGGCGAAATCAGGCAGGGAAAACGTTGATTTTTGGGCGATATATGCGGATGAGATTTTTGCAGGGCTGTTGTATATCGTGCATGACGGAAATTTGTCGTACATCTTTTATTTGGCAGTATCCGGCGAATTGAGGGGAAAAGGAATCGGGAGCAGGATACTTCATGCACTGCGGAAACTGTACAAGGGGAATCGCATTTGTCTAGCGATTGAGGAACTTGACGAACATTCCCCGAATTATGCTGAACGTATCAATAGAAAGCATTTTTACATGAAAAACGGCTTTGAGGAACTGCATCATAAAGTTATCGAAGGAACAGTAATTTTTGAATTGCTGGGGGTCGGCGGTGACGTGACCGCTGACGAGTATCGGAATTTAATGCGAAGATATATCGGTGAACGAATGTTTCAGCAAATCAGAATCGAGATGATAGAATGAAAAAGCCCCCGAAATGGGGGACTTTCTCATTTTTTCCTTCCGGTAAACAAGGAGGTAATCACCGGAACAGCCACGGAAAAAATCAAAGCTTGATACAACAGCCAGCCATGCAGGGGGGCTGTCTTGAAAATTGCCCCTGCCTGTGGCAACCATACGGCAATAATCAGCATACCAGCCGAAACAAGGACAGCTCCTATCAACTTCCAGTTGGAAAAATAACGGATGGTAAATAAATTGCCGTGTTCGGATTTGCATTCAAAGACGTGAATCAATTGTGACATAACAAGTGTTACAAGTGCGCAGGTTCTTGCTTCGTCCAGCGTTCCGCCTAATCGTAAAGCTGTACTGAATGCGCCTAATGTACACAATCCTATCATGATACCCCTCCAGACAATCCGGCTTAACAGCCCATCTGCAAAAAAGCTTTCATCTGGTTTGCGTGGGGGCTTTTTCATGTTGTCGGGGTCGGAGGGTTCTAATCCGAGGGCAATTGCCGGAAGTCCATCTGTTGCCAAATTCACAAGGAGGAGCTGAACAGGCAACAATACAACCGGCATTCCCATTAAAATCCCTAGGAACATTGTGACGACTTCCCCGATATTGCAGGAAAGTAAATATCTGACAAATTTCCGGATATTGGCATAGATACATCGCCCCTCTTCGACTGCTTTCACAAGGGTAGCTAAATTATCATCCATCAAAATCACGTCAGCAGCTTGTTTGGCAACATCTGTGCCATTCATACCCATGGCAACACCGACATCAGCGGCTTTAATGGCTGGGGCATCATTCACGCCGTCGCCTGTCATGGTAACGACATTTCCAGCACGTTGGAAGGCTTTCACAAGGCGCAGTTTATGAGAGGGGTTCACCCTTGCAAAGACGGAAATTTTTGGTAATCGGCGGTCAAGTTCGTTGTCTGACATTCCGTCAAGTTCTGCACCTGTCACGACTTCACCGCCACGGAGTAAACCTGCCTGTCTGGCAATGGCGGAAGCAGTATTTTTGTGGTCGCCTGTAATCATGACGGTTCGGACGGATGCGCTCGCACATTTGCGGATAGCCTCACGGGCTTCCGGTCGGGGAGGGTCTAACATTCCAGTCAAGCCAAGAAACACCATGCTATTTTTGGCATCATTGAGACTGTCACAATGTTTTTCTGCAAATGCCAATACTCTCAATGCCTTATCAGAAAGCTGTTCGGACTGGTTCATAATTTGTCGCTGGATGGATGCGGTTAAAGGAATATCGCCCTTTTGTGTGCGGACAAATCCACAGCGTTTCAAAATGACATCTACTGAACCTTTGGTGAATACGTTCCGAGCGTTGCCTTTCAATGTCAAGACAGCCATATATCTGGTGTCGCTGTCGAAGGGTTCTTCGGCAATTCTGGTATACTCAGAGAGACTGCCCGACGAAATACCGCCCTTTGCGGATGCAATCAATAAAGCGGTTTCTGTCGGGTCGCCGACGGCTTTCCAGTTTCCGCCCCCTGTCAGAGTGCCACGGTTTCGGGACGAGAGGGGAGTACCGTTAATTTCGCCGTTATTGCAGAGGACGGCACATTGTAACAGGCTTTCCAGTGCCTTGATACTTTTCGGGTTGACGTGCATTCCGTTTTCCATGATAGCCCCATCCATGCGGAGGGCTGTTCCGGTCAAATCGAAATCATTTTCGTAGGTGAGAATTTTTGTCACGGTCATGCTGTTTTCTGTAATTGTTCCGGTTTTGTCGGAGCATATGACGGAAGTACAGCCTAATGTTTCCACGCTGTGCAGACGATTCACAAGGGCTTTTTGTTTCATCATCCGATTGACTGCCAATGCAAGGGCAATTGTGACCGTCGCAGGCAAGCCCTCCGGAATCGCTGCGATAGCAATTGAAATTCCTGTCATCAGCATAGCGAATACAGGTTCACCACGTAACACACCAGCCCCGAACACTGCCACACATACCCCTATGCATATCAATGCAAGCACCTTTCCCAATTCGCCCAAACGCTTTTGCAAAGGGGTTTCAGTCGGGGCGGAATCGGTCAGCATATCGGAGATTTTACCCATTTGTGTATTTTTTCCGGTGGCGGTGACTTCTGCTGTACCTGAACCACGAGTCACGGCTGTTCCGCTGTAAACCATCCAAGGCTGATGCAGGGAAGAAGTGTCTGCACCTTCATGACCGGAACATTTCGGGACGGGTTCAGGTTCTCCGGTCAGAATCGATTCATTGACATAAAGCCTATTTGCCGTCAATAGCATACAATCCGCCGGAATACAATCACCAGCTTCAATGGCTATCAAATCATTGGGAACGAGTTCTTCCGCCGGAATCTGACGGAGTTCGCCGTTGCGGTAGGCTCTTGCGGTGGGAGCTGTCATATTTCGCAGGGCTTCGAGGGTCTTTTCCGTGCGGTACTCCTGAATGAATCCCAATATTGCATTTAATAGCACAATGACAATAATCGTGATGGCGTCCGTCCATTCTCCTAACATGGCAGAAATTCCGGTTGCGCCTAACAGTATCAAAACCATTGCATCTTTGAACTGTCTGAGGAAAATCAACAGAGGGTTGGGCGGTTTGGATTTGTTCAGGGCATTTGTGCCGTATTGTTTCCGTAAAGAATCCGCCTGAGCAGAAGTCAATCCTTTCAATGTAAACTCCTCCCTTTTGGTGTACTGTTACATTCATATGATTGCACTGCTCAAAATATGCCGGAATCAAAATGCCCCCACGGCTTTGACCATGAGGGCGGAATATTAAGTATAATCTGCTTCTGTGAGGAGCGTTTCACCGTATAAGGAATGCATCACATATTCATCCGTGAAATCTGCAAAATGGACATCCGGCAGATTGAGTTCTGAAACGTCGGTATTGTCTTGATTGATAACAAATATTTCATCTTCGGGAGTAATGCCACAATATAACATTGCTCCGCCGTCTTCGGGGAAATAGTGGAATAATGCAAATGTATCATGCTCCTGAACGGCGGAATTCATAGAATTGGGGTAGTCAATCCCTCCGCCGGAAACGTCGGCTTCTTCAATTGAAATGGTAACATTCGCAACCATGACATTATTTTTGCAGATGGGGACAATATAATTTTCCTCTCCTTCAATCTGAATGCCTTCATCCATCACTGTGACAAATGCCACACGATAAGGCTCTTTGACTTCTACATTGCCATCTTCCGGCAGGGGTACAGGACTGCTTTCAATGTCATTTTTCCAGATTTCGTCAGTGGTTTCGCCTTGCACGGCTTTGACAAACTGCGACGAAAAGCCTTTGAATGCTGAATTTTCCGCAACAAATTTTTTGGCATCCTCACGATTGGAAAGTGTGACCGTCTGCGCCGGTGCGACTTCTGCGGTTTCGGTTGCCTCTGTCTGCACTCCGCAAGCGGTCAGACACATTGCAAGCGAAAAAGCAGATAACAGCATGATTTTTTGAATTTTCATGAAAAATCCCTCCTTTTCTTTTTATTATAGCACTTTGAGAAAAAATGTCAATACATAATTGCAAATATTCACAAAAGAAAACGCCCCCACGGCTTGTACCACGGGGACGTTGAAAATTTGCGTATTGAATCGGGGATTAGCCGAGTTCTGCAAAGTACTTGATAGTTCTTACCATCTGGGATGTGTAAGAATTCTCATTGTCGTACCAAGAAACTACCTGAACTTCATACAGACCTTCGCCGATTTCAGCAACCATTGTCTGAGTAGCATCGAACAGAGAACCGAACTTCATGCCGATAACGTCAGAAGAAACAATCGGGTCTTCGTTGTAGCCATAAGATTCAGAAGCAGCAGCCTTCATTGCAGCGTTGATGCCTTCCTTGGTAATGTTCTCACCCTTGACAACTGCGGTCAGGATTGTTGTAGAACCAGTCGGAACAGGTACACGCTGTGCAGAACCGATGAGCTTACCATTCAGTTCCGGAATAACCAGACCGATTGCCTTAGCAGCACCAGTGGAGTTCGGAACGATGTTAGCTGCGCCTGCTCTTGCTCTTCTCATATCGCCCTTTCTGTGAGGACCATCCAGAATCATCTGGTCGCCGGTGTAAGCGTGGATTGTGCTCATGATACCGGACTGGATAGGAGCATAGTCATTCAGAGCCTTAGCCATAGGAGCGAGGCAGTTTGTGGTGCAGGATGCAGCAGAAATGATGGTGTCATCCTTGGTCAGGGTCTTCTCGTTTACAGAGAATACGATTGTGGGCAGGTCGTTGCCAGCAGGAGCGGAAATAACAACCTTCTTTGCGCCAGCATCAATATGAGCCTGAGCCTTTGCCTTGGAGCAGTAGAAACCTGTGCATTCCAGAACAACATCAACACCGATTTCACCCCACGGCAGTTCAGCAGCGTTAGCCATTGCATAAATCTTGAGGGTCTTGCCGTCAACTGTGATTGTACCTGCTTCATCATCAGCAGTAACAGTGTGCAGATTTTCACCAATTCTACCAGCATAGCCACCCTGAGCAGTGTCATACTTCAGCAGGTTAGCCAGCATAGAGGGCTTAGTCAGGTCGTTGATTGCAACTACCTCATAACCTTCAGCACCGAACATCTGACGGAATGCCAGACGACCGATTCTACCAAAACCATTAATAGCAACTTTTACGGACATTGGAATTACCTCCTAAAATTTTTTACAATCTTATTTTACACCTTTTTGAGAAAAAATGCAAGTACTTTGACGGAAAAATATCACATTTTTTCCGGTTCATGACAAAAATCTGCGATTTTTACAAAATCATTGTTCGGGAGTTGTACATATTATACAATTTTGGTAACGGTTTGAAATTTGGGTTTACATTTGTCGAAATTTGCGGTATAATAGAATATAGAATCCATGAAACAAGGAGCTGTATGGAGTGAGTACTGAAAAATTAGTTCTCCTGAAAGAAATCTATGCGGAGGATAAGAATTTAGTTCTGATTACAAATAAAAACTGGGATGTCGTGTGGAGCAATCAGGCAACGAAAATCAAAAATATGAATGAAGTTTTTGAGTTGTCGCCTGATGACTGGAAAACGGACAGACTGGCACAGCCGGAAGAAAAAAAACTCTACAAATTCCGGCATTTCCGGAATGACGGAATCCGTCTTGTCAGCTGTGAAGCTGACCCTCTGCGGTTGATTATGCCTGTTGTGAAAGTTCTGAGTTCCGCAGCGCATACACAGGCGACTGTCTGCCATGCTGTTTACCGTCTTCTGGAGGAACTTCCTGAAGGGGACGACCTTATTCTCATTGGTGCACTGAGCGGAAATTGTTACCGGATGCACCGTCTTTCTTATGTGCTCAGAGAAATTTACGAACAGGAAAGCAACATCACAGAGGATGTTTGTTTCTCCCTCACGGCACAGATGGAAGAAATTTTTAACAGTCTGAAAAGTATGTATGGGGGAAGATACATGTTTCTGGAATGCGATTTCGAAACGAAAAATCTGTTTGTGAAAATGGACAGAGGTGCATTCGTGTGTGCAATTCTCGCCGGAATCAGCATTTCCATGCTCGAACCGGATAAATTTCAGGTGGTAGAAATGCTACTGGAGGAGATGGAAGAAAAAAAATCTGCTTTGATTCAGATTACTGTCAAGCCCGAAATGGGCGACGAACAGCCCGACAGACGTTTACAAATTAAGGATTTGGATGCAATTTCCAATGATAAAGAATTCCTTGACGTGTTCTGTAAAAAGTACGGCTGTCAGTGGAAATCTGAAAACAAAGAGGTCAATGCTGTTTTTACACTGGAAGTTCCGCTTTGTGAACAGGAAAAGAGCCTTGCAATGCATTTGAATAGTTTGGATGAAGATAAATATTTCAATGCTTACACGGCTATGCTTTCCATTCTGCATCACAGAATGATTATGTAAGTTTGTTAGCCTGTGCAACAAGTGAAATTGTCCGTAATTTTAGTACAAATGTACTTCTCAGGCGGTCACTTTTGAAAAAAGTCTTTACAAATTCCAAAATATGTAGTATAATAAATATCGGGTAATCACCCCGAAAAATAATATTGACCGGAGGATTTTTTGATATGGCTGATATGAACATTGTATGCCTTGATATGGAAGGTGTTCTCGTTCCTGAAATCTGGATTGCATTCGCTGAGGCAAGCGGAATTCCTGAACTTCGCAAGACTACCCGTGACGAGCCGGATTATGACAAGCTCATGCAATACCGCCTTGCGATTCTGAAAGAACACAATCTCGGCTTGAAAGAAATTCAGGCAACTATTGCAACCATTGACCCCATGGAGGGTGCAAAGGAGTTTCTGGATGAACTGCGCTCTCTGACACAGGTTATCATTTTGAGCGATACTTTCACACAGTTTGCCATGCCCCTCATGAAGAAACTGGGCTATCCGACAATTTTCTGCAATACGCTGGAAGTCGCTGACAACGGTGAAATCGTTGGTTATCGTATGCGCTGTGAAAAGTCTAAGTATACTACAGTCAAGGCTTTGCAGTCTATCGGTTTTGAAACAATTGCATCTGGTGACAGCTTTAACGACCTCGGCATGATTCAGGCTAGTAAAGCCGGTTTCCTTTTCAAGAGCACTGACAAAATCAAGGCAGATTATCCCGAAATTCCCGCTTTTGAGGAATACAGCGAACTCCTTGACGCTATCAAGAAAGTGTTGTAATTGGCTTTTTCCACGTTTGTGTTTCATATCTCAAAAGAGAAAAAACGCACCCTTTACGGATGCGTTTTTCTCTTTTTGGAGGAATTTATGTCAGTTCAGTGTTTCCACTGTTCCGATAAACATGGGCAGGCTTGTTTCTGTATCGACAATGCAGTACACAAACGGACGGTTGCAAATGACTTCTTTTTCTGTCGTGGATGCAGAGCAGTCAACGATTCCCAGGGTAGCTGCTGCGGCTTTTGTGCCTTTCTTGTTCACATCAATGAAAGTCTTCTGCATAACTGTGGAAACGAAATAATTATTGTCGCCGTCTGTCATGCGGTTCAGACCGCCTTCAAACATACTCGGCATTCCCATTTCGGAGAGAACTTCCGGAAGCTGTACTTCATATTCATAGGAGAATTCCGGCATAGCAGTGCGGACGTTGACGTGTTCAGGATTTGCAAGCATATTGTGAAGAGAATCCGCCGTCAATGTATTCAGATATTCCGTGGTCGTCATACCCTCTTCGGGGAGCATGACTGCAAAGGCATAACGTCCGCCTTTGTAATATTTCAGGAATCCGGTGGAATGTTCGTCGGAAAGATAATATCCTTCTGCATGATAGCTGGGGAGATTATCACTGTTCAAAACGCTTGCTTTCTGTGTTGTACCGTCATAGGCTGTAAACCAGTTGTCAGTTTCACTCGCCCATGCATATTCCTGTTGCCAGTCGGCATCAAATGT
>DGHF01000011.1:30315-46743 GCA_002392545.1 Ruminococcus sp. UBA3855 | reverse complement strand
TAACATGGGCTGTCCAGTCCCGAAAATCGTCAACACGGGAGCTGGTTCAGCATTGATGAAAACACCGGAACTTGCAGTTGAGTGTGTCCGTGCGGTAATCCGTGAATCATCCGTACCGGTGACAGTAAAAATGCGGATTGGATGGGATGAACAGCACGTGAATGCTGTCCCCTTTGCGCAGATGATGGAACAGGCCGGAGCATCTGCCCTGACCGTCCACGGACGGACGAAATCACAGTTATACCACGGAAAAGCGAACTGGGACATTATCCGGCAGGTCAAAGAATCTGTTTCCATTCCGGTCATTGCCAACGGTGACGTTGACAGTGCCGAAACCTGTCAGAAAATGTATGAACAAACCAAAGCCGACCTTGTGGCAGTCGGAAGAGCGAGCTATGGAAACCCATGGATTTTCAAGGAAATTGATGATTTTTTCCGGAACGTTCCCTATACTCCCCCCACCATAGAAGAAAAAATGGAAACCATGCTCCGTCATGTGCGGATGATATTGGAATACAGCAATAAGCCCCCTGCCCTTGCCATCAGGGAAGCCCGAAAGGCGACATCATGGTATATGACAAGCTGTCCGAAAGCGTCTTCATTCCGTGCAAGGTGTTACCAGCTTGCTGATTATGCACAGGCGGAACAGCTTGCAGAAGACGTAATTTTTGCAAGCCGTTCAAAATAAGCTATATTTTTATATAAACACCTTGCATTTTTTGTGAATTATGTTATAATCAATAAAAGCGTTCCTCAATGACATATACTTAATACTGTGGAGGAGGATTTATATGCCAACCCCAAAAACCACCAGAAAAAAAACAGCCTACCAGCGAAACGGCATTTTTGCAACAATCGTTCTTGCGGTAATGGTCATGATTCTGGTATCAGGCTATGTATTCCGGACAAATCGATTTATGTATGAACGGTGCTTTGAAGAACTTTCTGAATCCACGGAACAGGCACAGGAAAAAATTGAGACCAATTTCAGAAATGACCGTGTTTCCCTGCGGATGCTTTCAAAAGTGATTGCTGAACAGGAAAGCCTTTACAACTTGAATGTCAAAAGTTTCCTGACCATCTATGATGTGAACAGCCTGATTTCCAATGTGGCAGTCCTGACACCGGATAATGTCGCCTTGCTTGTCAATGGTCGGCAGATTGACACCACCGGAATGATTGACTATGACGAAGAGATTACTCACGGAGAACATATTTCCGGCTTACAGCCAGCCCTTGACAACCCCGATTCCAAAGTTATCCGGAGTTATGTACCCATCCGGAAAAGCGGAAAAAATATCGGCTTGCTGTATGCGGAAATGAGCCCTTCCAACATTGCCCGAGCATGGAAACCGACAATCTATGACGGAAAAGCGACATTTTCCATTATTGACCGCACCAATGGTGACATTATTGTAAATAACTGGAATGAATCCATAGAGAATATTTTCCTTTCCGAATCAAGCGAATTGGAAGTTGCAATTATGAACGGAAAAGCCGGATTTCAGGAAATAAAATCTAACATTGCACAAGATACCATCTACATTTCCTATATGCCAATGGAGCTCGAAAAATGGGAAATTTTAGTAGCTGTCACAAAAGACACTGTCTTTGAGCTTGCGGAATCGATGTACCTGCTCCAGAGACCATTACTGATAGGCGAAGCAATTTTATTTCTGATTTATTTTCTCTGGATTATGCACAGCACCCGACATTCCATCATTGAAACTGAGCATCACGCAAACGTGGACGTACTCACAGGCTTGCAGAACCGCAACCGCTACGAAGCACTTTGTTGCCAGCTGAAAACGGAAGGTCTCGCCTGCATTTACGTAGATGCCAACGGCTTGCACGAAATCAACAACTCGAAAGGTCATCTTGCAGGCGACCAGATGTTAAGATTTATTGCTGATACCTTAAAAGTCTCATTTGGCGAGACAGAAACATTCCGAATCGGCGGTGATGAATTTGTTGTTTTCCAGCATGGCAAGACAAAGGAAGAACTTGAGAAAACGCTGGAAAATGTTCATGAAGACATCCAGAAAAATGACTATCATATTTCGGCAGGTCTCTGTATGGGAAACGAATCAGAAACCGTCAGGGATGTTATCAAAACCGCAGAAGTCCGGATGTATGAAGCCAAAAAGAAATATTATGAAAGCATTGGAAAAGAAGTCAGAAACCACATTTCCAGCCACGAGGAGGCAACAACATGAAAAAAAATTTATTTTCCCGATTGCTTTGCGGATTGCTTTGTATTGGCTTGACCGGATG
Organism: Ruminococcus sp. UBA3855; assembly: GCA_002392545.1. GTDB lineage: Bacteria > Bacillota > Clostridia > Oscillospirales > Ruminococcaceae > UBA3855. The sequence continues at coordinate 44,469 of DGHF01000011.1, read as the reverse complement.
TGGAAATCTCCCCACTCCTTCCCCGAAGCCCGAAGAAGAAACGGAGGAACAAAAAGAAACCGAATTTCGTAAATTTTATTCCATCGAAGTCCAGACTCTCAATTACCTGACAACAAACAGCTATAATGAAACGGAAATTTCCGCCAATATTATTGACTGTCTGATTGACTATGATAATTATGGAAATATCCTCCCTGCATTAGCGGAAAGTTGGGAACATAACGACAATATGACGGAATGGACGTTTCACATCAGACCAGATGTGCATTGGGTAGATTATCAGGGGAATATTTATGCAGATGTCAAGGCAGATGACTGGGTAGCCTGTGCGGAATATGTCAATAATGCCTCCCATGAATCGACCTGTCAGTATATGTATTCTTCCGGTTCAGTGGTGCATGGTGCGCAGGAATACTATGATTATACAGAATACCTGATGGAGAGTGCCAACGGTACACGCACCGTCAACGACGACGGCGAACCGATTGAACCAGTCCCCGAAGCCAGAGCCGAAGACATTGGTGTGAAAGCCTTAGATGATTACACGCTGGTTTACACGCTTGACCAGCCGTGCCCCTTTTTCCTGACAGTATTAAGCTATCCCTCATATATGCCAGTGAACCGGCAATATCTGGAAGAAGCCGGCGATATGTTCGGACGTGACAACCAGAATGTTTTATATAATGGAGCTTATATTTTATCATATTTCCAACCGCAGGAAAAGCGGATTCTGACGAAAAACCTCGATTATTGGGACATTGAAAACGTACATATTGACAAGATTTCGGAGGAATACAACCTTGATGCCTACATGGTACAGACAAGCATGTTCCTGAATGGCGAAATCGACCACGCACAAATAAGCACGGAAATGCTTGATACATGGATGAGCGACGACAAAACCAAAGACCTCGTGCACCCCACAAGACCGGAAGTATCTTACAGCTATTTCTATTGTTTCAATTTCAATCCGCAGTTCCCCGAAGCCTACGAGCCGGATAACTGGAGAATCGCCGTAAAAAATGAAAATTTCCGTCAGGCAATCATGGCATCTATCAACCGTCAGGAATTGTTAGGAATTTATGAGCCGTATCATCCGGAAAACCTGATTTCCAACACCATCACCCCGAAAACATTTGCTGTCACAGGTGGAAAAGATTATACAGAGTTTGATGCATTGAAAGAAATTACCCACCGAGACAGTTTCAGCATTGAGAAAGCGCAGGAATACCGTGATATTGCCCGTCCGGAGCTGGAAGAAGCCGGAGTAACATTCCCGATTAAAATTCTGCTCCCCTACAATCCCGCCTCAATGAATTGGGACTATGAATGCGCCCTTACAGAAGCACAGATTGAAGAAGCACTTGGGACGGATTTTGTAGATGTGATTGTAGAAGCAGGACCTGAAACAGGATTTCTTTCCGCCGTCCGGAGAAACGGCAATTATGCGCTCTTGAAATGCAATTGGGGCGCAGACTATGCCGACCCTGAAACATGGGCTGACCCATTCGCCGAAGGAAGTTCCTACATGTTTTGGGACAAATGCGACGACCCCAAAATACAGGCATTATTTGCGGAATGGTCTGAGAAAGTCAGTCAAGCCTCAAATACATTTGATAACGATTCCGAACGCTATCGGCTTTTTTCAGAAGCAGAAAGGATTCTGGTTGAACATGCAATAGTTGCACCGTTCAGCATAGCCCTTTCAGAGGGGTATATTGTTTCGAAGCTGAACCAATTCGAGGGCGAATTTGCGCCTGTGGGTATTGTATTACAGCGTTACAAGCGACACCACCTGTATGAAGTCTCCATGAGCATGGACGAATACGAAAAATGTTATCAGGAGTGGCTGGAAAACCGTGTTTCCAGCTCCGCCCAGTAAAAAGCAATCCCCTTTCAGAAAACCTGAGAGGGGATATTTTTGCATCAGCGGTTTTTGAATACCATCCGTTTCAGCAATGCAAGGTCAATAATATTGATAACGCCGTCACCGTTCAAATCTGCATTTGTCCAGTTGGAGAGTGACCCCTTTTTCAGCAGATATTTTTGCAGAACGATAATATCAGAAACACCAACTTTTTTGTCAAAATCCAAATCATAAAGAACAGGCTCAATACAAATTGTTTCACTTTCTGTGGGAATGGGTTCAGTTTCAGTAGTTTCTGTTGTATCCTCAGTAGGCTGAATGCTGGTATTTCCAAGAGCATTGTCAAGGTAAGGTTTGAGCATTTCATACCAGTGCGCCCCTAATTTTGCATAGCCCTCCTCGCTGGGATGAACACCATCCGCAAGGTCAGCTTTGGTGAGAACAGCATTATTATCGGAGAGAGTAACAGGCTTACCCTCAGCGATTTTCTTTTCAGCGAGAGCCTTAACCTGAGCATTGTAATCATCAACCGCCTTGTCCATTTCCTCAACGGTGTAAGCATCCGTGTAAGTAGTGACATCTGCATCCATATAGGGAATTGTCGCCAAAAACAGCATACCTCCTTCAGGGATGTAATTCAGCACAGAATCAACCAACAGCTCCAGTCTGTCTCCCATTCCGTCAAGCTCATAACTGGAAAGAATATCATTTGTCCCGATTTGGAGCATAACAACATCCGCTGGATACTCTGTCATGAGCCAGTCAATGAAATTATAAATTCCCATTCTCTGATTGGGAATATCAGCAATGGCATAACCGGAATAGCCGGAATGTCTCGGAGCGACTTCACCGCCCCAGTTCTGCCCCACGAACTCAATATTGTCAGTATAGCCGTTTTGTTCCAATGTTTTCCAGAGGGGTGTTCTGTAACCGCCCACGACATTGAAGCCGTCTGTAATGGAATCACCAAGGGGCATAATGCGAATTTTTTCGTTTTCTTCTTCTGCACTGGTATTCATGAAAGAAGCCGTCATGCAGAAGGTCATCACAACCGCTGTCAAAGCAGACAGCAATTTTTTTTTCTTCATGGTTTATCATCCTTTCAAATTTTGGATAATTTCATTATACCACACTTCCAGAAAAAAGTCTACCAAATTGTAAAAATTCCCACAAATCAAGAAAGAATTGCAATTGACAGCCCCCTGCAAATCTGCTATAATACAGATAACATCACCAAATGAAAGGATTTCCCCCATGAAACGACTTTTAACAGTACTGCTTTGTACCATGCTTTTTTTGAGTGCCTGCGGAACAGCGGAAAGCACATCTGAAACAGCTCCTGAAAATCCGCCTGTCGAGTCATCCGCTGAATCTATCCCCGAAACACAGGCGGAAACAGAATTTCAGTTACCTGAAAAACAGCCGTCAGAATTTGACGAATATTCATCAAATACAGTCATCGCAACCGGAGCGAATTATGCCACAAATGCTTCCAAAGGTGCAACTTACCGCACATATTTACCCATTGAGCAAGCCGGAGAATTGGAATATTGTTTCTATTTCTCTGATGTGGTAGATTCCACATGGGAGAGAGGACGTTTAACCCATGCCGGAATGAATGGCTCAGATTATGAGATAATCAGCGCACACGTCACGACCGCCCCCGACAGTGAAACGGATTTGACCGACTGGACAGAAATTACTTTTGACGGCAATTCCGGAAAATCCGTCACTGCCGGAGAATCTTTCTGGAGTGATTCTGTGAAGCTTGTCATTCCCGAAGGTAACTATTTGGTATGGGAATGGACAGTACAGGGCGAACTGATACCCTGCACCAAAATGACAGAACTTGCCTATTCCTACATAGTCAAGGAAAATGAACCCATTTATAACATGGAGATTCCCCTTCCGAAATTGATTGGTGCGAAACGTGACGTGAAAAAAAATCTGGTATGTTTCGGCGACTCCATCACACAAGGCGCACAAACCACAGCGTATGCAAATAATTTTTGGGTGTCAGAAATTTCGGAGAGTTTAGGGAATGAATATGCCGTCTGGAATGCAGGGTTAGGCTATGCAAGGGCAAGTGATGCAGTAATTTCCGAAGACTGGCTGAAACGTGCAAAATCGGGAGACATTGTAACGCTTGCGTTTGGAACGAATGACCTTGTAGCCGGACAATACAACGACGGCAAGCCCTCTGCCACCAGCACCCCCGAAGAAATCGAAGCGTGGATTCGTTCCCTCATCACTGAATTACAATCCGCCGGCTGTCAGGTGATTTTGTTTAATGCACCACCCTTTGACTATGACGAGACACACGAAGCCGTCAGAACGGCATTGAACGAGCGTTTCCCCGTCATTGCAGAAGAAATGCATGTACCCTTGTTTGACTGGTCTGCATTGCTGTCTGACCCGTCCGAACCAGCAAAGACATTATACGGAGGACATCCGAATGATGAAGGCTGTCAAATGATTGCAGAAACCTTTTTGGAGCAGTTCGGGGACTTGCTGAGATGAAATCAGATTCACAAAAAAACGCCCCACAAAAGGGCGGTTTTTTCAGTCGACATAATAAGTTTCGTCAGGTCTAAAAAAGATTTTGAGCAAATCGATAATCCAGCCCACACCGAAGAAACCACCAGTACACAAGTATGCAATTCCGAGACCGTTTTTCCCTTCATAAAATTTATGTGCACCAGCCCACCCGAAAAACAGACACAACACAAATGCAATCCATTTATTTTTTGCCCTCCCTCTGGGAACGAGCCGGACTTGTTGTTCCTGTTGGTAGACAATAGTCTGAGGCTGTATTACCTGCTGTACATTTGGCTGAGCCTGCTGTAATACTTCCACCTGACGACCGCAACGAGTACACACGACGGCATCAAAAGGAATTTTACTTGCACAGAATTTACAATATTTAGTATGGTAATGAGGTTGCTGGACTTCCTGAAAGCTTTGCTGATAGGATTGTTGAAAATCCTGTTGATAGGGTTGCTGAACCTCCTGAAAATCAGGCTGGTAGTCATCCGCTACATGAATATCAGGAAAGGGGTCTTGTTCCATGACAGGTGCGCCGGTTTCCTCCTGAAAATAAGAACGTTTCTCGAAATTGACATGATATTCCGGAGCAGGTGATTTATCAGGAATCGGCAACTGATACGGAATAGCAGACCTATCCGGCGCAGGGTACTGCTGATAAGCGGAAGACCCATCCGGAGAGGAAAACTGCTGATGAACCGCCGACTCGTCCGGCATCAAGGGCTGACCCGAAGCAATATTCTTTTTCCTCAAAGAGACATGTTTTCCCACAGCACGTTTTCCGGATGCAAGCCCTTTTTTCATTGGCTGTTCAGAATTCTGATTGTTTTCCATATTCTTACCCCCTGATTGGATTTCAATGCACTGATACCATTTTACCATGTTTCAACGGAAATGTCAACACAAAAATGCAAGTACCCTGAAATTTTCGGGTACTTGCATAAGGAATTTTTGAGAAAATGCCCACTTAGTGCATTTTGCGTTAGTTTTTTGCAGAATGTGCTAAGCCTTAAAGGGCATTGTCCCCCATTTAGATTATTTTTTCATCATTCTTCTGTCTTTTCTTTAGGCTTGACCATAATTCCCAGAATATCAAGATTTTCAGGGTCAACCGGAGACGGACACTGGCTCATAACTTCTGATGCATCCTTAACCTTGGGGAAAGCAATCACATCACGCAGACTTTCCGCCTGACAGAGTACCATGGAAAGGCGGTCAAGACCGATTCCAAGCCCGCCGTGAGGCGGTGCGCCGTAGTGGTAAGCCTCTACCAAGAAGCCGAATTTTGCTTCAATTTCCTCATCAGTAAGACCGAGAGCACGGAACATTTTCTCTTGCAGTTCATAGTCAGTAATACGCATAGAACCACTGCACAGTTCCACACCGTTCAGAACAAGGTCATAGGCCTTAGCAGTGACCTTTTCAGGGTTGGATTCAAGGTAAGGCAAACACTCATCTTCCGGCATGGTAAAGGGGTGGTGCATTGCAAGCCAAGTCTGAGAATCCTCATCCCATTCAAAGAACGGGAATTGAGTAATCCAGAGAAAATTCAGCTGGTCTTTGGGGATGATATCAAGCTTTTTCGCAACTTCGAGACGGAGTGCGCCCAAAGTCGGCAATGTGACAGAATTTTTATCAGCCACAAACAGAGCAACATCACCCTTCTGACAGTCGATAGTATTCAACAATTCTGTGAGCTGTTCCTCAGTAAAGAATTTTGCAAAGGAGCAGTTCGGCTTTTCGTCCGCCCATCTGATGAAAGCAAGACCCTTTGCGCCGATACCACGAACGAATTCCGTCAGTTTGTCCACTTCTTTTCTGGAAAGGACTTTAGCGGAATTTTTTGCCACGATACAGCGCACACTACCGCCATTCTGAACCGCACCGGAGAACACACCGAAACCGGAATCTTTGACCAGTTCGGAAACGTCCTGAATCTCCATCGCAAAGCGGGTATCCGGCTTATCTGAACCATAACGGCGCATAGCTTCCGCATAGGAAAGACGAGGGAGCGGAGTCTCAAGTTCTCTGTCAAGGACATCTTTCAGGAGCTTTTTCACAAAGCCTTCCGTCAGTTCAAGAATGTCTTCCACGTCAACGAAAGACATTTCAAGGTCAATTTGAGTAAATTCCGGCTGTCTGTCGGCTCTCAAATCTTCATCACGGAAACAGCGTGCAATCTGAATATACCGTTCCATTCCGGCAACCATAAGGAGCTGTTTATAAATCTGCGGAGACTGAGGGAGCGCATAGAATTCACCCTGATGTACTCTGGAGGGAATGAGGTAATCTCTCGCCCCTTCGGGAGTGGATTTCATCATCATAGGGGTTTCAATCTCAATGAAATCATGTGCATAGAAATATTCACGGGCGCACTTTGCGATTTTGTGGCGCATGATTAAATTTTTCTGCAATGACGGACGGCGCAAATCGAGATAGCGGTATTTCAGACGCTGTTCCTCGCTTGCGTTGATGTCGTCCATAATCAGGAACGGCAACGTTTCGGACTTTGCCAGAATGCGGATTTCCTCGGCAATGATTTCAATATTGCCTGTCGGCATATCGGGGTTAATGTCCTGACGAGTAACGGAAGTCCCCTTGACAAGCAGAACATATTCATTCTTGACGGACGAAGCCTTTTCGAAAATGGCACGGTCAGTCTCATCATTGAAAACGAGCTGTACCTCCCCGCTCCTGTCACGCAGAACAATAAAAATGACCTTATTTTTATTGCGCATATACTGTACAAAACCGCCTACCACAACATGCATATCCGGTTCTGTGACCTCACCACACCCATGTGTCCGGCGCAGTGTTCCCATGGATTCAGCCATGATAAAATCTCCTCTCTTTATTCCTTTGTCAGTCTGTCAGCGATTTCAATATCTGCAAATCGTTCCGGCAAAGTCTCATCTAATTTCATGGTGATTTTCTCACCAGTCTGCATATTTTTCAAGACTGCCTCACCGCTTTCGAGTTCATTGTCACCAATGACCATAGTAAACCGTGCGCCAATCTTGTCAGCATACTTCATTTGAGCACGAAGCCCACGCCCCACAACATCTGTCAGGGCGAAAATGCCGTCCTTCCGAAGGGAAGCCGTTAATTGCAAAGCCTTTTCCTCTGCCTTTTCACCCATAGGGACGAAATAAATGTCACACTTAGAGGGTTCAGCGAGGGTAACACCCTGCTGATGCAGAGTCATTAACATACGTTCCAGACCCATACCGAAACCCAGTGCAGGGGTAGGCTGTCCGCCGAGCTGTTCAATCAAACCATCATAACGACCGCCACCACAGACAGTTAGAGTTTCTTGTTTTTTCTCTTTTTCATTGTAGTGAGTTGTCACGAATTCGAATACGGTCTTTGTGTAGTAGTCGAGACCTCTCACAATACGGGGGTCAATTGTGTACACAATCCCCAGCAATCCCAGATTTCTTTTGAGCTTTTCGAAGTGCTGACTGCAATCATCGCACAGGTAGTCCAGAATTTCAGGTGCACCCTTTCCAATCTGGTGACATTTTTCATTCTTGCAGTCCAGCAAGCGCATGGGATTGCGTTCAAGACGGCTCTTGCAGTCCGGACAGAGTGTATCATGATGGGGCTGGAAATAAGCTTTCAAAGCCTCCTGATACTTTTTCCGGCATTCCGGACAGCCGATAGAGTTAATTCGGAGTTCGACATTCTTTACTCCAATATCATCAATAATTTGTTTTGCAAGGCTGATGACCTCAGCATCTGCGGACGGGTTCGGAGACCCGGCCATTTCCACACCAAACTGATGGAATTCCCGAAGTCTCCCCTTCTGTGTGTTTTCATGACGGAAACAGGAAAGAATGTAGTACACTCTCTGAGGGAGTGCCTCATTCAGTAAGCCATTTTGCAGAACGGCACGGATTGTTCCGGCTGTTCCTTCCGGACGGAGCGTGAATGTGTGAGTTCCGGACGAAGAAACGGTATACATTTCTTTTTGTACAACGTCGGTTGTTTCGCCGACTCCACGGCTGAAAAGTTCAGTCTTTTCAAAAGTGGGCACACGGATTTCACGAAATCCAAAGCATAAAGCCGTTCTTCGGAGAAAATCCTCCAGTGCTATCCATTCCGCAGAAGAAGCCGGAAGAATATCTTCCGTTCCTTGCGGTCGTTCCAATAATTCCATAAATGACCTCCTTATGATACATCAAAAAGTCTGCCGTAAATCCTTACGCCCTTTCAGCTCCGGTACGACAGCAGACTTTCATTCAAATCTTTTCACCGTGAATCCTTACAGAAGGGGATTACCTATTTCCCGCCAGTCCAAATCTCCTCTTTCAAGTGCCATAATCAGGGCTTCTGCCGTTGCAATATTCGTCGCAACAGGCACATTGTGCACATCACAAAGGCGGAGCAGTGTCATATCAGCTGTTTCTGAACCGCTCTTCTGTACAATATTAGGGTCACGGAAGAACAGAAGCACGTCAATTTCATTGCAGGAAATCCGTGCACCAATCTGCTCGCCACCGCCCTGTGAACCGCTGAAATATTTCTGAATCGGTAATCCGGTCGCCTCACTGACGACTTTTCCGGTTGTACCTGTTGCACAAAGATTATACCTTGACAAAATTCCGCAATAGGCAATACAGAACTGCACCATCAGTTCCTTTTTCGCATCATGTGCAATCAAAGCAATTGTCATTCTTATCATTCCTTTCCACCGCCGGAAAGCGGTTTACAAATAGTCTCAATTGGTCGCTACTTAATTGTCAATGGTATCTGGTCACCCATCAACCTTTTAGAAATTGCATCAAAAGCCAGCAAACTTGGAGAATTCAAAGGAAGATTCACCCCTGTGCCGGTCGAAGACTTCAAAGTAAAGTCTTCCGGTATCACTCCGATTAACTGCACTCCGACAGCATCAATAATCTCATCCAGATTTTTGTACTTTCCGCTTGTCAGTTCACGCTTGCTGACTTTGTTAATAATCAGTCGCTGACGTTTGTTTCCTCTGCGGTAGAATTCATCTGACATCATGGTAGCATCACGGACGCAGATGGGGTCTGGTGTTGTGACAACAAGAATCAGGTTTGCCTGCTCTACAATGTCAAATACATGAGAATTGATTCCTGCACCTGTATCAATAATGATATAGTCAAAATGTTTCCTGATTTTACGGCAGATTTCAACAATCTGTTCCGCCGTTACTGTCATGAATGGGTCTTTCGGTGCACATAAGATGTTGAGATTGCTTGCAGTCGGGACGGTTGCCACCGCCTTCAGAATATCCTCCTGCTTGTTTGTCAGCACATCGCCAAGGTCATATTCTACATTTCCGCTCATGCCAAACATGATATCAAGACAGCGAAGCCCGAAATCCAGTTCGATAATCAATGTACGGTTTCCCTGTTTCGCCAGCGTAAACCCAAGACCATAACAAACTGAAGATTTCCCTGTACCGCCCTTACCAGATGTCACCGCAATCAGTTTGGGATTGTTTGCCATTGAAGCTACTCCTTTCCTGCCTTTTCATAGGGCTGTTGTCAGAACCTCTGACACAAGATACCTGTGTATGAAAAATATACAGAATACCTACTTATAATTATACCACAAATATCCGTTTTGTCAAATTTATTCCAAACAAAAAACATAAGATTGTGAAAACTATTATATTTTCACACTGCTTTTTTGTTTGTTTTCACGAAACCCCCGACGGATTTCCTGAATCCGTTTACGAAAATATGACAATAATGTCATAATTAAGTCATATCTCCATAAATTTCTTCATAAAGCTTGAGAATAGAACGAATCATATATTTTGAATATTCGCCCCCCTCAACAATTCCGGCAAAAGCAATTTTCGGGTCATCTGCCGGAGCGTACCCGATAAATACAGAATCCTGCACACGGTTGGAAACCTGCGGAGTACCTGTCTTGATAGCGACATCATACCCGAGATTGGTCAGAGAATATTTTGCAGGGAAACCGTTTCCCGAAGCCTGAATCATACCATTTTCCACATAATCATAAACACCCTCTTCTTTTTCGGGAATGACCGCCGTAATAGTGGGTTCAGTCTTGCGGATACATTCATTCATACCGTAATCCCACACGCTGTCAACAAGGTAAGGCTGATACCTTATCCCCTCATTGGCAATCGTATTCGCCACGCAGGCAAGCTGTAAAGGCGTAACCATCGTATCACCGTTACCGATACCAGCCTGTAAAACAGAGCCGACAGTCCATTCCAGCCCGATTTCACGGTATTTTTCAGGAGTTGCCATATATCCGACAGCATCACGGGTTTCCAGACCGGTACTCTGACCGATTCCGTAATAATCCGCATATTCAACCAATTTGTCAATCGTAAGCCTTCTTGCCAGTTCATAGAAATACGAGTTGCATGACACACGAAGCGCACGGGCGACAGCAATCGAATTATGAATACCAGTACAATGGAAATCAGTATCCACATAATGATAAATACCGCCACAATAGAAAGTCGTATCACCAGTTACAATGCCCTCATTCAGTCCAGCCGTGGCAGTGATGGTTTTGAACGTCGAACCGGGGCGATAAAGCCCCATCGTGGCACGATTAAAGAGAGGATTTCCCCTTTCCTCAACGAGTTCGCTGTAATTTTCAGAATACAAAGTCAGGTCATAAGTGGGGGCTGTGACTTCTCCAAGAACTGCGCCTGTCTGCGCATCCAGAACGACAATTGCCCCGCAGTCAAGAATATAGCCTTCATCGTCATAGGAAGTATTGATATAATGGAAATCGTCAAGGAAATTATCAAGAATTTCCTGCAAACCCCTCTGGAAATCGCTGTCAATGGTCAGCTGGACAGTATGTCCAGCCTGAACAGGGTCAGTTATTTCGTCAGAGACAGCAACACCATTTTCAAAAGTCATAGTACGGATGCCGTCATTCCCCTGCAATTCGCCCTCCATGGCTTTTTCAATACCGCTGATACCAACAGTTGCATCAAGGTCGTAACCCTTAGCAAGGTATTCGTCTGCATTTTCTGCATAAATCGGGCCTGTCGTGCCGAGTTCATGAGGAATAACATCACCGACGAAAATTTCACGTTCAGCAATCTGCTGAATGCTGACACCCTGCAACTGAAAAGACAATTCAGAAATTTTGGTAACGCTTTCGAGGTTAAGCCCCTGTGCAAGCCGGAACTGATTGGACATGGAAAAATCATCATCAAGCATTGTATAGCGGATTCCGGCAATAATGCGTTTTTGTCTTGGCTTATAGTCATTGGAAATACCGTAAATATCGCACAAAACGTCCATACAGTTGGAAGCGGTTGCATAGTCATTGACCCCGATTTTCTGTTTCATTTTGCTGAGTTTCTCTTCTCCTGCACTCTTTAAAAAACCATAAGGCGACATTTTGGAAACAGGGAGCGTATCTGCCCATTCCACCCCGTATTCGTCCAGAATTTCAGCAAGCTGTAAAAGAATGGCATTACTTTGGCTGTTATCAGAGGGAAAATTTTTTTTATCAATCACAACCGCATAAGCGACATGATTCCCCACAAGAGGAACTTGTTTAGCATCCACAATCTCCCCACGGGTAGCAGGAATTTTTTGAGTATACACATTCTGAACGTTTTCCGTGTGGTTATAAGTTTCAGTATTGACGACTTGCACCTTCATCAGGCGGAGTACGCACATACCGGAACTTGCAAGCACCATCAGAACCGCAAGTGTCATTTTGATATACTCTGAAACTGGTCTCATTGAATACACCTCGAAAATATCAGAAATGGATAATTGTTTTTTCAAGTTCATAATTCCGACGGCTTCCGCAGATTTCAGCAATCCATTTCACAAGCAGATAAATGGGAATCATGGAAATGATTGTCATAATTCCGGAAGGGAGAAAAATATTCATATAAATTAAATTCACATCTTCCAGCCCCCATATGGAATAGTACAGGAGAAAATCAACATACCCCTCAGCCATTGTATAAATCGCCGTCAGCCAGAACATATTCATGAACCGGTTTCGCAGGAAATAGCCATGCAGTAACGAAACAACCACGCAAGCCATTAAAAGCCCGATTGCATGATAACCAATCAGTTGATTACAAGCCACATCCAGAAGCAGACCGCACACCGTCCCGACAGTCGCCGACTGTATTTCACCAGTATGAGCCGAAATGCACAGCGCAAGCGGTATCAGCAGTAAAGGCTTGACGGAACTTCCGGCTGTTTCCATCACGAAACAAACAGCTATGAGCAAAGCGAACAGTACCCATTGAATGAACTGTTTGAAAAGGTATTTTCCGGAAGTGTCAGTTCTGCTGATTTTCATGACTTTCAACACCCTTTCCCTCGAAATCAGTCACCACAACGACCATATGCAGATTACGCACATCCGCCGACGGTTTCACAGAAGCACACGCAGTCAGACCGGAATCATCTGTTCCCACGTCATTGACATAGCCGACAACGTAGCCCTTAGGAAACAAGCCGTTTTCACCGGAAGTCAATATGACACGGTCTTTTTTCAAGGCTGTATCCTTATCGAGATATAAAAGTTTTGTCATCCCCTGCATAGCAAGCCCGACACTGCCATTCAATACCCCATGGTCTTTAGTGGTACTGCAATAGACAGCAATGGACAAATCCGGAGACAGAATTGTTGTAACAGTTGCAGTATTATCGCCGAGTTTGGTAATGACACCCACAAGCCCCTCTTCAGTGACAACAGGGTCATAGAGAGAAATTCCCTCATTTTTTCCGCAGTCGATATTGAACGCATAGAATGGGTCATTGGTAACATAGCCAGTCACCTCACAAGGCGAAGTAATGACAAAATCGCTGTAAGTTTCCTTGATACCGACAAAAGATTTCAATTCGTCCAGCTCCTGTTGCACCTGTTCATATTTGACAAGCTGTTTGTGAAGTTCAGCAATTTCTTTTTTGAGAGCCTCATTTTCCTCATAGCCGTCTTCTGCATTTTGATACAGATTCAACGCATATTCGACTTTTCCCGAAATTGCATTAGAAGCCTTCTGAAATGGGGAAGCAATCGTATTGAGAATATCAACAGCCGGAATGGTATACCCGCCAGCCGAAACGGCATAAGCGAGAATTCCGGTCAATAAAGCCATAATTATGAGAATCGCTTTCAGCTTTTTGCTTTTAAGAAAGTGTTCCATGAAGATATGTTCCTCCTTTCCAATGCATCAAGTATGTTAATTATTTCTCATAATATTTCAGATACTCAACAAGGGTATCTTGGTACTTATCCATATTTTCAAGGACTTTTCCAGCCCCTTCCGCCACGCAGTCGAGGGGAAATTCCGCAATATAGACAGGCATTCCGGTTTCACGGTTGATGAGCTTATCCAGCCCACGCAGAAGTGCACCGCCACCAGCGAGAGTGATACCTTGGTCGATAATATCCGCAGCCAGTTCAGGCGGAGTTTCTTCGAGTGTCATCTTGATAGCATCAATAACCCTTGAAAGCGGTTCAGCCATAGCATCTCGGACTTCGCCGGAAGTGATAGTGACATTTTCAGGCAAGCCGTTGAGGAGGTTTCTGCCTTTAATTTCCATAGACTCTTCATTTTCGCTTGGAAAAGCCGAACCAATTGTAAGCTTGATATTTTCGGCGGAACGTTCGCCAATCAGAAGGCTGTACTTCTTCTTGATGTAGTTCATAATCGCCATATCGAATGCATCACCGGCGCACCGTACAGAATGGGAAGTAACGATTCCGCCCAGCGAAACCACCGCCACTTCACT
>DGHF01000011.1:0-30199 GCA_002392545.1 Ruminococcus sp. UBA3855 | reverse complement strand
GCCGCCGCCATAGGTTCTTCAATGATAAAAACAGGGCGTTTTGCGCCGGCTTTTTCGGTAGCCTCTCGGACGGCATTTTTTTCAACAGGTGTCACACCCGACGGAATGCAGATGATGACCCTTGCTTTTGAAAAAAGCCTGCCTTTCAAAGCCTTATGGATAAATTCCTGCAACATCGTAATCGTCAGTTCAAAATCTGCAATAACGCCCTCTTTGAGGGGACGGACAGCGACAATTGAACCGGGGGTTCTGCCGATAACCTGTTTCGCATCTTTCCCGACATACCGAGCCTCTTCGGTTCGGGTATTCACCGCCACAACGGACGGCTCACGCAGGACAATGCCTTTCCCACGCATATAAACAAGGGTATTTGCTGTACCCAAATCAATACCAATATCTTTAGTAAACAAACTCACTGCTCTCTCTCCTTTGCCTGCATCTACACAAAATTATCTCTCTATATTATACCATGATTTCTGGAAGGAAACAAGGTTTTTTTTGAACTTTTTATGGATACCATGAATTTCCGTCAGCATATGCCGAAAATTCCGTAAAAATCAACTGAAAATCAGCTTTGCAAGCTTGGAATACGTCAGAAGAGTTACCAGCAGAAGAATGACTTCCGCAATACAAACCTTGATTTGCAGACCAAATGTCAATATCATGATATGTAAATCAATCTCTGTGGTAGAAATTCCAATCTGATAACTTTTCCCCAACCATGCAAAACTAGTTGTAGTACTTGCCATTTCTCCTATCATATTTCCGAGAAACACGGAAATAAATATCATTCCTATCATTAACAGTGCGTGTTTCATTGTTTGTATTCCTCCTGAAATGATGAAAGACCGCTTGACCCGAAGCCATTTGAACCTCTTTCAGTTGTATCGACATTCGCCGTTTCCAGAATTTCCGGAAACAGTACCGGCACAACGACAAGTTGAGCGATACGCATTCCATGCATGACAGTAAATTCCTGTTTGCTGATATTATGCAGAGGCACGAACCATTCCCCACGGTAATCCGCATCCACGACCCCGACGGCATTCGCAAGAGTAATGCCGTATCTGGAAGCCAGCCCCGACCTTGGAAATACCAGCATAGCACATTCATATTCAGATGGCTGACAGCATATTCCCAGAGGAATCATAACAGTTTCATCTGGTGGAATGATGACAGGTGCATCAAGACAGGCGCAGAGGTCAGCCCCTGCGCTCTGAGGGGTAGCACGTTGTGGGAGAATTGCATTTTCTTTGAGTTTCTGAAATAACAAATTCATGAAAGACCTCCTTTGAAATACAAACCATTTGTATGGTTTTTCGGGGCATCATTTCTTGCATCTCTGTAGGAGCGTAAAATTTGAGGAATCCGTTCAGGGAGTTCATCAGTAAAATAGAAATCAAGGAAATGAAGCCCAGACAAATTTTTATCAGCGAGCCAAAGAATTTCAGAATTAAGCATTTCCTGATAATTGCCACTGCACAACAGAGGAAATTTTCTTCCGGTTCTGTCCGTCATGAAGCAGTTTTTTTTGTGACAGCCGTCTTGTGAGCGAATAGGGCAAACCCTGAAAAGCATCATGGGCAGACGACCATAAACGAAAGCCCCGACAGGCAATACACCCCCGATTCTGACAATATTCGACAATTGCAGTTCAATCGAGCCTGTCACGTCCTGCAAATACAATTCTTTGAGGGAAACCGCCGTCAGACTGTTAGTACAGTTCAGCCCGAAACCGCCATGAAGAACGAACCCCAATTCCCGACCGATTCTGACATCTGCGAGATTATGACAAATCAAATCCGTATAGCCCATTTCTTTGAGGGAAGCGAGCCGACTATAAAAATCTTGTTCACGTTCCAGAATGCGGGGTGATTCGACCCAAATCGACACAGAGGGAGTAATTTTTTCCGCCATCTTGACAGGAATGCAGACAATTTCACCGGATTTCTTCGCCTGTTGAAATTGAGAAACTGACCGCACATGAAGGCGGATTTTCTGAAAATCCTGTCTGATTCCTTGAGGGATTGGCAACAAATCAGGATTGACATGACACACAGGGGCATTGTTCTCGATTCTTAGTATATCCATTTTTTCGACTGCATTCCGCCGGAGTGCGTTGCAAGACGAAGCGGACAATATGAGACTGTCAGAATTTTCCAGCGTAATTTCACCGCATTGGTAGATAGTACCGCCCAATTTCCGGAGACTTTTGCAAAGCATCTCTTTGGTTAAGGGCGATTTTTGAGCGATTTCGGGAATATCACCGTTGACAGTGACCGTATTTCCGTTTTCGTCGGAAGCAGTCAGAACAGAGGGAACATTTTCAAGCAGTTTAACAGAAAAATCCAGCGTAGAAATGGGAGTAATTTTCTGATAAGTCTGCTGAATCTGAGAAAAAACCCCTTGACTGGCGAGGACATCCTCTTTTCTGCGGAAACCGAACATATTTTGTTTTTTGCCTGTAAAATAACCATCCGTAAAGCCATTTCGTGAAAAGACAGCTTGCAGGGTTTCCATATCAGGCTGAATCCCCTCCAGAGCCATTCTAAGGGCGGTTACAGCCGTTGCAACGTATTCAGGGCGTTTTAACCTGCCCTCAATCTTAAATGAATTCACGCCCATTTCACGAAGTCTGGAGACGTGTTCCACAAGGCTCAGGTCTTTGAGAGACAAAGCGGTCTGATTTTTCCCGTTAGGAGTCCGCCACGGAAGACGGCAAGCCTGAGCGCACTGTCCACGGTTGGCACTTCTCCCCCCGACCAATGCGGAGAAACTGCACTGTCCTGAAACGGACATACACAAAGCCCCATGAACAAATACTTCTGTTTCGATTGGCAATTGACAAACCTGTAACAGCTCCTTTTGAGACATTTCACGAGCCAATACGACCCGACAGCACCCTAATTCTTTCGCCTGCATAGCCCCTTCCGGAGAATGAATGCTCATTTGAGTAGAAGCGTGAATAGGCATATCCGGCAGAATATGCCGGACAGCCTTCACTGCCCCCAAATCCTGAACAATGCAGGCATCAGCGAATTTTCCGATTTCCTGCAAATATCTTTGAAATTCGGGTAATTCTGAATCGGAAAGAAGCGTATTGACAGCAACGTGTAATTTCACCCCATAAAGCCGGCAGAGGTCAGAAGCCCTTTGAAGGTCATCAAGGGAAAAACCTGCGGAGCTGTTACGGGCGGAATACATCATTCCGCCGACATAAACAGCATTCGCACCGCACCGGATACCAGCCGTAAGAGCCTCCAGACTTCCGGCAGGGGCTAAAATTTCGGGATAGTTCATCATGACTTATCCTTTAATTTGAGAAGGCGGATTTCGTTTTCCAGTTCAGCGATTCTGGATTTCAGAACGTCATTTTCCTTGATAATGGCATCACGTTCGATGCGGATTTTTCCGGCTTCATCAACATAATGTTTCGCCTGTTCAGTAATTTCGTCAAGCCTTGCAATGGATTTATTCAAATCATCCATAGCAGAAAGAGCGGTCATAATCGCAGCATTATACTGTGAAGCACCCATTTCCATTTTATTTTTCATCTGTGTTTCCAGCATTCTGGCAAGACCATAAACATAATTGGAAGGTTCTTCGGTCTGCAAAGTATAATCTTTTCCAAGAATGACAATTTTGACTTTATTCAGCATAATAAAGCTCCTTTCCGGACGAATCAGAAATAGCGGATAACAGCGACCACTTTCCCGATAACATCCCCACGGTCTTCAATGCCCTTGCTGAAAGAAAAGGCATTATCTTTGGTAATAATCACAGCAATATCTTGTGTAGCGGTCAAAGTATTCTGTTCCACAATGACAATATCATCCTTGATAATTCCGGTATCTCCGCCCTCAGTTGCACGGACAGCGAACAAAACATTTTCATAAATCTGCGGTAAATCTACCTTGACATAATCAACAATATTTTCGTTGGTGAACAAATTCGGCTGAAAACGCTGTAACACCGGAATACCATTGAAATTCTGTTCGCTCATACTGTCAGAAACAACAATAGCACGATTTTTTCCTGTAGCCATGCGGATTCTTCCGTCAGTTTCAAGGCGATGCAGATAGCGGTGCACCGTAGACGTTGAACGGATGCCGACACCCTCGCAGATTTCACGCACGGAAGGGGCGATATTCTGTGTCTGGATATATTCTTTCACGAATCTGTAAATTTCTTCTGCTCTCTGTACACTCATGATGAAACCCTCTCATTCAATTGATTTAAAATCATACCTGCGACCTTGTTAATATCGCCGCAGCCCATAGTTAAAACGAGGTCGCCCTCCTGCACATGTTCGACAACATAACGGCACACGTCGTCGAAATTCTGATATTTGCGCTCGTCAGTATATTCAGCGGACTCATCCTGCGGAAAATAGACCGCATTGTCCATAATTTCAGCAAGATTTCTTGTATAAATTCCGTAGGTGTTCTTTTCTCTCGAACCCATAATATCCGTGAGTACAGCAACATCCGCAATGGAAAGCGCATCAGCGAATTCCTGCAAATGCTGAATAGTTCGGGAGAAAGTAAACGGCTGGAAAACAGCCCACACTCTCTTGTAGTGCATTTCTTTCGCAGCTTTGAGGGTTGCCGTGAGTTCCGTCGGGTGATGAGCATAATCATCCGCAACAGTAACGCCATTCACAACACCCCTGATTTCAAAGCGTCTGCCAGCCCCACGGAAGACCTCCAGACCCTTTTGAATCTGTTCGAAAGTCAGACCACGTTTATCACACACCGCAACAGCAGAGAGGGCATTCAGAACATTATGCTCCCCCGGAACTTGCAGAGTAATTCTGCCCATCTCCTGACCGTCTTTCAGGACAGTGAAAGAAGCACCGGCATTAGCATTATGCACAATATCGACAGCCCGATACTGATTGGATTCCCCATAGCCAAAGGAAATCATTTCTTTTCCGGTAATGCCTTCAATGGCTTTGAGGGTATTGGCATCGTCCCCGTTATAAATAACAGCCGTCGAAGCCATTTCGCAGAATTTGTGGAAAGACTTGATAATATTTTCGATTGTCCCGAAATAATCGAGGTGGTCAGCATCAATATTGAGGATAACCGCCGTATCAGGATAGAGTTTCAGAAAATGGTCCATAAATTCGCAGGACTCACACACAAAAATATCACTTGTTCCGACACAGCCACTTCCATGAATTATCGGAAGTTTACCGCCGATAACCGCCGAAATATCAAGCCCATTTTCTACCAGAATCTGAGTAAGCATAGAAGTGGTAGTAGTTTTCCCATGAGTACCAGTCACACACACGGCATCAGAAAACCAACTGCTGATAATTCCGAGAAGCTCACTGCGCTCCAGAACCGGAACACCAGAAGCCTTTGCAGCGATTAACTCCGGATTATCCGCCATGATAGCAGCGGTATGCACAATGAGGTCAGCCCCTTCAATATTTTCAGCCTTCTGACCGAGGGTAACAGGGATGCCCATATTTCTGACCGCCTGAAGGGTATCCGTCTCGTTATTATCCGAACCAGTGAGGTAAAATCCCTTTGAATGGAGTATCTGAGCAAGGGGATACATGCCCGAACCACCGATTCCGATAAAGTGAATATGCTTTTTTTCATTTAAAATTAATTTGTTCATAAAATACACCTAATTTCTTCTTACAATGTTCATATATTTGCATTATACTATATTCATACTGTTTTGTGTTGACGGGCGCAGGGTTGACAATGACATGCCGGAGGTCAATGACAAATTCCTGAAATTTCCGAAACAGCATGAAGCAAACACAAGGAGGTTAAATAAAACTATGGAAATCACAGACATCAAAATCCGCAAAATTATCACAGAGGGTCGCCTCCGTGCGGTCGTATCCATCACGATTGACCGTATGCTGGCAGTTCACGACATCAAGATTGTACAGGGTGACGAGCGTTTGTTCATCGCCATGCCGTCACGCCGTGACGAAAACGGTGTGTTCCGTGACATTGTACATCCCATCATGCCGGAAGGCAGAAAAATGATTGAGGACAGTATTCTTGATGCCTACCAGAAGTACCTCGCACTTGCAGAAATCGAAGAGCAGGCAAATCAGAAGTCTGCGGTAGAAAATTGATTCTCTGCTACCCATTTCAATTATCACAAAGGAACGGTGAAAGCCGTTCCTTTATTATTTTGCTGTCGTATTTTGTCGGATTATGCCTGATTTTGTCGAATGACCGCATATTTTAGAATTGCAATCTGACTTTTTGAATCTGGAATTTCGTCATGAAGAACCATTTCCACAGCTCTTTCAAACGGAATTTTTTCCACATCAAGAAATTCATCTTCATCAAGAGACTGATTTCCGAAATGCAAGCCCTCCGCCAGATAAATACGAATCACCTCCGAATCATATGCAGGAGTTGGGAACAATTTCCCCATGTAGGCGAATTTTTCCGCAGTACAGCCACATTCTTCAAGCAGTTCCCTTTTACCGCATTCCTCTGGATTTTCGCCGTATTCGAGTTTTCCGGCGGGAATTTCCATAGTAACCTGTGCATGAGGGTAACGGAACTGTTTGACGAAAAGAATTTCGTCCTGTTCAGTGACCGCCAGAACGCAGACACCGCCGGAATGACGAACGACTTCCCGAAAAGCCTCGGTATCGTCCTCCAGTTTCACACGGTCACGCTCCACACGGAGAATTTTTCCCTGAAAAACAACTTCCCCGTCAAGTTTGATTTCGTTCAGATGTGCCATTAACACGACTCCTTTCCAATTCCTGTTCACGGAGATACTGAATATACGCTTTTTCAGCACGTATTCCGGAAACAGATAAATAATCATAACTATGCACATGCTTGACACCCTCGAAAAGGGGTTTCGAGCAGAGCATATAAATTATCAGCAGAACAATTCCGCCGATTGACAAAAGAATACCATACCACAGACCAGTTAATTCATACGAAAATACAATCTGATTTGCGCCAGTCTCACAGCGCACCGCCATAAAGCCGTTGCTGACTTCTTCAACCGTAACAGGATTTCCGTTGACAGTTGCAGACCATCCGGTTTCATAAGGAACGCTGAAAAACACTAATTTAGGTTCATCAAGGGTAATATCAGCAGAAAATCCCTTTGCACTGTAGGAGAAATTTTCACAGGCGTGTTGCTGATGAATTTCACATTCATTCAGATAATGTTCTGTATCCAGCACCATTTTGTCAGTATCCGCCTTTTGAATGATGTCAGAATACAATTCCGCCTGTTCGTCGTCAAGGAGGAGGGAAAAGATGAGCATATTTTCCTTTGCCTTGTCGGTTTTCCCTTCAAGTTGTTCACTGGTGATATAGGAATCATAGGTGAACCCCATAGGAATGAAATAATCATTCTGATAAATGCGGAAACCGTTTTCTTCTCTGAGGAAAGAGAAACCAGCAATATCAGGCTCAATCTGATTACCGTCGTCATCCTCCTGAATTTTCTGGAAGAAATACTTGACAGAGAAAAGCCCCCTCAGGGTATAATGTTCAGGTTCAGCCCTTGAAGCGACATCTCTGGTAATACCGATTTCATCATAGAATTTCATGATATTAGGATTGACAACGCTCTGAAAACATCTCATACTGGAAAGCTCCCAGAACATGGGGTAATTGTCGTAATCCTCCGACATATCCACACGGAAATAGGAATCCTCATCAGTTTCATAGGAAATTGAAAGATGTTCTTTTCCGTGAATCGCCTCTTGAATATATTCCTTGCTGTCGATGCTGATAGCCTTCCCGAAGTAGACCATAGTCATAGAAACAGCCATACACGAAAAGACCGTGAGAACCGAAGCCAATTTGAGAAAAGATTTCCCCTTGATTCGCCTTGACACAATCAGCCAGAGCAGACCGCACAGTACAAGCGTAACACCAGCCTGCACCCACAAATAGGGGTAAATAGTCGCAAACTTGAAAAATTCCGTTTCATCATCTTCATTTTTAGTAGGGATAAATCCCATAATTCCGAATATAACAGGCAGTGCGACACAAATTACAGCAGCATTTTTCCATTGAATCTGCGGATTATCCAGCGCATAAGCCGTCATGAGAGCCATAATCAGAATCGGCATATAGTACCATCTTGCATAATATGCACCATTGAGCATATAAAATGCACTGTTGAGAACCGGAACAAAAGCGCACACAATGCAGACCCCAGTCAGAACACTAGCCCAATGTTTCTTTTTCTGCCCCATGAAAGCGATAACCCCAGCCATAGAGAACATAGGAAGATAACCGCCGATAGAAGCCCATTTTCCCCTTGTTGTCTCAAAAAGAATCGGTCTTGCAGGGGGGTCAGTCGTCATGAAGAAACTTTGAATAATGCGCAGAATTCTGGTTTTATCAGAATAGAATATCATATCTTGTCCGAAAAGCATCTGTGAAACACGTTCATTCGCCAGAATTGCCATAGCCGCCGGAACGAGAACAACCCCAGCGAGGTACACACCAATAACCGCCTCTGCGAAGAGAGCGAAATATTTTTTCCAATTGATTTTGAAATCCTTGCTGAACTGCATCCGCACGAGGAAATAGATGACTAAAAATACAGCCTGACCAGCGAAAAAGAAATAATTGATAAAAGCCATCAGTGCGACAACCAGCGCAAAAACACCACGTTTATGATGATTGACCACCTCTTCCATAGCAATCAGCATGAGAGGGAAAAAGGCGGTAACATCCTGAAAGTGATTGAAAAAGAGGTTGAACATCTGAAAACCGGAATACGTATACAGCATACCGCCAATCAGGCAGGCAGTAGGATTCTGAACGAATCGCCGGATATAAGCGTATGCGGTGAGACAAGCAAACCCATGTTTCAGGCACAGAAGCCATGGAATTGCAAACAATACCCAGTCTTTAGGCAGAAGCACCGTTATCCAGAAGAAAGGACTTCCCGAGAGATAGAACGCATACGAACCAATGAAACTGCTTCCCAAATCCGTGCCCCAGTCCCATCCCAGAAGACCGCCGTTTCTGACAACATCATTCGCATGAGAATAAAACGGCAGCTGCTGAGAGATGAAATCACCATAATAGATAAAATACCCCTTATCGAATATCACCAACGGCAACAATGTAATTGCCAGCGGAATACACCCCAGCAGGAACGCTTTCAAATAAAGCTCTTTCCACCGTTGACAACCTTGTAAACTCAAAAAATAACACCTCCATAGCAACTTTCAAAGAGTTACTGCATATTCTGAGAATTGGGGGGTTACACGTCCATTTCTTTAATCAGAATTCCCTTTTCTGACACGCTTATCACAGCATAGCCGGCAGGTTTTCCGTCTCTTGGGTTATAAATACTGCTTGGATTGAGAATATAAATCCCGTCTTCATAGTGGTTATCCCTGCAATGGGTATGCCCATAGAGAACAATATCAGCTTCAAATCTTTTTGCTTCCAGCATTAACCGACCTGTACCGGATTTCACGCTGAACTTATCGCCATGAGTTGCAAAAATCCGGTGTCCGTAGGGCAAATCGATAATATCCGTCCTCTGCATAATTTCAATGATATTCATATAATCGCAGTTCCCCTTACAGCAGTGAAATTTTTTTTCCAGCTCCGGACTTTTCATAAAGAGCGTGTGCAGTTCTCGTTCACCGTCCCCCAGATGGATGAACATATCCGCATCGGAATGCCGTCTGACAATCTTGTCAAGATTAGCATAAGAGCCGTGGGAATCCGACATCACAACAATTTTCAAATAAAACCCTCCTGTCTGATTCTAATTTCTTATATTATAACATAAACTGTAAAAAAAAACAATACAGTTTGAGAGAAAGAAAGGTGTTTTTTTATGAATGAAATGAAACTTTCCGACTTTGATAGCCAGAAACTGAACAACCTCTTGCAGGCAGTGAGTCAGAAATTAGGAGTTCCCCCCGAACAGCTCCGCAGGGATTTGCAGTCCGGCAAATTTGACAGTGCCCTCCGAGGGATGAGCGCAGAAGACTCCGCCAAATTACAGCAAGCCCTGAAAAATCCGCAAATGGTAGAAAAGCTGATGAGCACACCGCAAGCGCAAGCCCTTTACAGAAAATTGACAGGCGGTAAATAATGGAAGACCTTTTTGGAAAGATGCAGGAGCTGTTGTCTGACCCCGAAAGCATGAAACAGATTTCAGAATTGGCACAGATGCTCCAGACGAATAATGAATCTTCCGTCCCGACCGTCCACGAAGAACCGCCCAAAATGCAGCCAGACATGAGCGCATTGTTGCAAGTCGGCGAACTTTTCAAAAATCAGAAAGCAGATAAAAACACCGCCCTTTTGCTAGCGTTGCGCCCCCATTTAGGGGAAAACCGTCAGAAGCGGGTAGACCAGGCGGTCAGGATGCTGAGACTTTGGGAAATTTGGCAGACGTTGCAGAAATCGGGCATGTTGCAGAATTTATTATAAATTGGGAAAGGAGTGGTACTGCATGGCAAATTTTCCGCAGTCCAGTTTTGATGCAATGCGACAAGATGCCATCCGTCGTTCAAGGGAAATGCACCGCCGAGCAGTACCGCCCCCCATGCCGGAGAATCCGCCTCCACCGCCTGAACCGCCAGCCCCGCCTGAACCAGAAAAGCACCATCACCGACCGCCGGAAGCCCCCCCTCCATCGTCACCGCCCCCGAATCTGCCGACGGAATTATTTTCCTTTTTCACGAAATTGGACAGCGACAGAATTTTAATCGGAGCAATTCTTTACATATTGTGGAAAGAAAAAGCGGATACAGCGTTATTATTAGCATTAGCATACATCCTGTTATGAACGGAGAGAAACAGAAAGGAGAAACACAAATGGACATCCTGAGAATGAATGCTTACTGGTTACTATGGGGATTTATCGGACTATGGGTAATATTATTCTATATCCGCCACAAAAAGAAAAT
The DNA here is from genome assembly GCA_002392545.1 of Ruminococcus sp. UBA3855. GTDB lineage: Bacteria > Bacillota > Clostridia > Oscillospirales > Ruminococcaceae > UBA3855. The sequence goes on along the minus strand of DGHF01000011.1, from coordinate 19,293 downwards.
TCGTTCATTTTTGTTAGGCAGTGCAACAGGACTGACAAGTCTGGTATTATTGCACATTTTCGGGGGTGCGATAGGCTACGCCCCGACATTGAGCCTGACGAATATCATACTTTGTGGATTATTAGGCATTCCGGCAACAGTCATGATGGTATTAGGAGAATTATTTTTATGAAATAATAAAACAATTGTACTGTTTGATACAAGAAAAACAAACATTTTTTCAAAACATATTTTCTCTTGATATGTAGCAAAAAAGCGGAGACAATACGTCTCCGCTTGCTTTTGATGCAACGGGAAAATTACTTGATTTCGATAGTTGCGCCAGCTTCTTCGAGCTTAGCCTTGAGTTCTTCAGCTTCTGCCTTGGAAACGCCTTCCTTGAGAGCCTTGGGAGCAGATTCAACAACTTCCTTAGCTTCCTTCAGACCGAGACCGAGAACGTCCTTAACAGCCTTGATAACGCCCATCTTCTTGTCACCAAAGGAAGCAAGAATAACGTCGAATTCTGTCTTTTCTTCAGCTGCTGCTGCGCCTGCGCCAGCTGCCGGAGCAGCTGCTACTGCTGCTGTAACGCCAAATTCTTCCTGAATAGCTTCTACCAGTTCAGCGAGTTCGAGAACGGAGAGAGCCTTGATATCTTCAATAAACTTCTGTGTCTTTTCAGATGCCATGATAAAAAACTCCTTTATAAAATATTTGTGTAGCACGGAATCACGCCCCATGCACAGCGGACAGAAAATACTGTCATTACACTGCAAAAATTATGCAGCTTCCTCTGTAGTTTCGCCGTTTTTGTCGACAACAGCCTGCAACAATGCAGCCAGTTTCTGAATCGGACCTTGCAGAGAACCAACCAACTGAGCGAGTAGTACATCCTTGCTCGGAATCTTGGAGAGTGCGATAACCTTAGCTTCATCGAAGTATTCGCCCTCTACACAGCCAGCCTTGAGCTTAAAATTGCCGTTAGCCTTAGCAGCCTTTTCAGCATATTCGCCCAGAATTCTAGCCGGAGCAGTCTGGTCTTCCTTAGAGATAGCAATTGCAGTAGTACCATTGAGAACATTATCAAACTGATTCATTCCCATATTATCGAGCGCACGTCTGAGCATGGTATTCTTCTCAACGAAGTATTCCACATTTGCTTCACGCAGATTACGACGCAGCTCAGTATCATCAGCAACAGTAATTCCTCTGTAGTCAACCAGTACGAAAGAAGCAGCACCCTTGAGCTTTTCCTCTAATTCGCTGACTCTCGCCTGCTTAGCCTTGAGAACATTTGCACTTGGCATTCAAATTCACCTCCATGTAATGACTATCGTATCATTGGAGAAAGAAAACGCTCCTCAAAAAATCGGGGAGCGAGTGAATTTCATATCAAAATCACGTTAGCACTCCTCGGTCGGACTTACGGCATTCGCCACCGACTGTCTTTAGAATACGACTTTATTAGTATAGCACATTTCGAAAAATTTGTCAAGCCTTTTTTTCAAATTTTTCAAAATTTTTCAGAAGGACAAAATCAATCATTCCACTGTACATAATAATCAATAGGAATATAGCCATCCCCGAAAGTTCCTTTAAATACTGCCTTCTTTTGGTATTTCCTTCTGAAACAGCTATTTTCAAAAATCAAATTGATAGGCGAATCATGCAAGTGTTTTTGGTAATAGGAATCACAATCCCCCACCCCCACAGCATGACACCATTCCGCCCAATCCGCCATAATTCGAGAAAATTCACTCTCATTGACAGGGGTCAGATAATATTCATCCGTCCAATCGTCCTTGACATCATCAAAAATTCGTTCATAGATGCAAACGGAATTTTCGAAATAAGCAAGTCCCAAAAGCGCACCATCCCACCAATTGTTGATAGTGATAACTTTATCCATAATATTCCCTACTCATTTTCTGATGATACATCCATCCCATATTTCACCCATTCAATGTATTCTTCAAACCTTCTTTTTCGTCAAGTCGATAACATCAGGCGCACTTCTCCGATTTTGTAAATTTTGTTCTTTTCTGAGTCTTCCCTCACGGATTAACTCATAAACCTGTTTTTCGTCGCCATCAGCGAGAGCCTTCCGATAATTCTGGAGGTTGCCAATGAGAATATCGAGTTCCTGCAAAAGGCTGTCTTTGTTTTCCATAAAAAGCCCCGTCCACATATCCTCATTCATAGTAGCGATTCTGGTCATATCGTGGAAACTTCCGCCGGAAAACCCACATTCCAGCTCAATGACAGGGCTTTCGACATAAGAACTTGACACCACATGAGCGAGCTGTGACGTGTAAGCAATCATTCTGTCATGCATTTCAGGGGTAGTAATGACGAACCGCCTGAACCCGATTTGATGAGCGAGATTTTTAATTTGAGCAACAACATATTTCGGAGTATCAGGGAGAGGGGTCATAATAAAATTCGCCCCTTGATACAAATCTTCATCAGAAACATCATATCCGGCACGTTCCTTTCCAGCCATAGGATGGGTACTGAGATAATGCACCCCGAACGGAGCGCAGACATCCGCCATTTCCTGCGGTAAATCGGTCTTGACACCGCTCACGTCAATAATAATAGTTCCCTCACTCATAGTGGAAACATGTTCTTTGACCCATTTCCGGATATGAGGAGGATACAGGCAGACAATCACGACATCAAATCCACTGCAATCGTCAGTGATAATTCCGTCAATGACATTTTCGTCAAGGGCTTTTTGAGCAGTCGCAAGTGTACGATTCCAGCCAAAAACACCGTGTTCCGTATAAGCATGAAGAGCCTTCGCAATCGAACCGCCAATCAAGCCCAGACCAGCAATTAAAACTTTCATTTTTTCACCTCATCAAGAAATATTTTGAATTTTATCAATCCGGAAATAATCTTCCATTTTTGTGACAGTAATCAGCATTTTTTTCTCATTTTCGCTGACATAATTATCAGAGCGTTCCTGCCAGCCGGCAGTATCTCCCTTATAGAGGACAGTGCAAGTATAGGTATTATCATTTCTCTGAATATCCTCAATTTCGGGGAAATAGGAGAAAATGAACGGTTTTTCGGGCACATTGTAACAGCCCGTGACCGCATCATAATAGAATGATTCATCCCCTGCCTTGACATTAGGTCTGTCATTACTCATGACCCCGAACAACTGATTAGCCCTTTCAGCGACAATATCGCCGGAAATAGACACAATCTCGAAATTGACCTCATAATTTGACAAATCGTCATGCATAATAATATCCATAATCGCCACAGGAAACATCTGTTCAGCGTTAAGGGAATCGGGAGAATCAAAAGCCCCCATATCCACGACAGCGACCGGATACAAAGCCTGTTCAATGTCTTTTTTAGTAGAAGCACCGCCCATGAAACCACCAGCGACCCCAGCAAGCCAGCGCACGAGGCTAATCAAGCCGATAACCGCCAGCAGAAAGCACAAAGCCCCGACAACGAAATAAGAGTTACGTTTCCAGAAACCGCCGGAAGCGGAGCGGACAACATCAGTTTCGTTCCGCATTTCAGCGAGTTCATCAGGGGAAGCATCAAAAGCGGAGTAATGGAAATTCAAGTCATCCTCTTCCTCGTTTTTTTTTTTACAGAAGGCGGGTCTGGAACAGTTTCGCCTTCTGGAATGGAGCTTTCCGCCTTGACACCTGTCATATGTTGCCAGATGACAGAGGGTGGGTCAGGAATTTGTTCAATATCAACCAACTTACCGTTTTCCTGAACATCTTCAGGAATATCGAAAGCATCATTTGGAAGATTTCGGGGGGTATCGTCGATATTTTCGGGCTGAATAGTCATAACAGGAAGTTCAGGCTGTTCGATTTCCTCAGCGAAATTAGGAAATTCCTCAAACTGGTTTTGTGGTTCGGGTTCTGGATTTGGTTCAGGTTCAACCGGAGATTGTATTTCTGTTTGGGGTTCAGGCTGATTTTGTTCAAGTAATTCTTTAGGAAGCGGAAGAGGGTCAAGGTCAGTAACCATAACAGCCGTTCTTGTTTCTTCGGAAGTATAGAGTTGGATAGGCTCATCAGATTCCACTTCGGGGATAGTATGATTAGTAGCAATGGGCACTTCCACCCCTGACAAGCTTTTCCAATCGGGAGCAGGTTCAGGAGCAGGAGCGACATCAGGAATATTTTCAGATTCGGAGGAAATTTCAGTTTGTTTCTTAGGACGGAGACGAGAAAAAGCGGAAGATTTCTTTTTTGGTTCGGGAGCACTGAGATGATTCAGCCGTCTTTCTTTTCGTTTTTGAGCGGAAGGAGGGTCAGGGATGAAATCAGCAGAGAGGTGCACAGGTGGCGGAGGGACAGAAGAATCATTTTTTTTTACAGATTCAGACTGTGAAGAATTGGGAGTACTTGGAAATTGTTCATCATCTTCGTCCTCGTCGTCGAAATCATCATCATCAAAGTTGTCATCATCAAAATCGTCATCATAATCATCGTCGTCGAAATCGTCATCGTCGTCGTCATCAAATCCAAAAGAAACAGGCAGTTTTGACGGCGCAGGCTCAGGAGCAACAACAGGAATTTCAGCAGGTGCAATGGATTCAGGAACAGAAGAATCAGAAATATCATCTTCAAAAATAGATTTCAATTCGTCATGGAGTTCCTGAAGTGGTTCAGGCTGAGCACTAGGAATTTCTTCCTGAATAGGTTCAGGATTGGAGGATTCTTTTTCTTTTTTGTTGAACAATTTCTGAAAGAGAGAAGGCTTTTTTTCGGAAGACTTCTCTTTTTTGTCGTCTTTCTCGGGAGGAGGGGGAGAAATTTTCTTAGGCTTTTCAGATTTTTTAGATTTAGGGGAATGTTTGCTGACAGGAGCATTTTCAGAAGCTGATTTTTTTTCTGGTTTAGGAGAAACAGCAACAACAGCAGTTTCTTTTTCCACAGCAGATTCAGCCTTAGCCCTTTGAGCATTAGCCATCTCTTCTTCGGCACGGCGTATCCGGAGCTGTTCCCGAATCATTTCCGCACGGGAGCGGACGACTTCCTCACGTTTTTCCTGTTTTTCCTCAAAATTCTGACGGCTTGACTCTTTAGGCATCACGTCGGAAACATCCACCGGAGTGATAACACGTCTTGGAGGGTCGGGGACATCCTGAAACGCCCTGAAAGCAGGGGCATTTTCAGGTGTTCGGGGAAGACGGCTTTCATCAAGGCGGTCACGCATCCGGACAGCAGGATTTTGAGAAGGCGCATCCGAAAAATGACTGACAGGAGGAGGAACAACAACCGGCTCATGTTGAGGAGCAGGGGGAATAGGCGGTCTTGGAATTTCGTGGGGAATTTTCCAGCTTTGGTCTTGTTCGACATCCTGAGCGATTTCCTCCACACGGCGGAAAGCCTCATCACTTGCACCGCTGTTATTAACCAAAGTTGCCCTTTGAGCCTGTCTCTGTTCCTGCTGGTCGATATGCCCGAGGAGGTTATTCAGAAGCTGGTCAATGTCCTTGCTGTCTTTGTTATCTTTTCCATCTTTGTTCATATATGCAAGCCCCCGTTCTTTTTATCTGGTCTGACCTGTTCCGGTAATTCTGTACTGCATAGAAGTGAGAGCAATCAGCCCCATTGGACCTCTTGCATGGAGTTTTTGAGTAGAGATGCCGATTTCCGCACCGAAACCGAATTCTTCCCCGTCAGTGAAACGGGTAGAAGCATTAACATAAACCGCAGCAGAATCGAGGTGATTCATAAAATATTCTGCATTTTCCATACATTCTGTCACGATGCATTCAGAATGATGAGTGCTGTATTTAAGAATATGATTAACAGCCTCTTCCACGCTGTCAACAACATGGATAGCAATTTCATAATTGCCGTACTCCTTGAAATAGTCCTCTTCGGTAACAGGAATGACGGAATCACCGAGAATATTTTTCACAACATCGTCACCATGAATAATAACTTCATGTTCATCAAATTTCACCTTGATGAGGGGGAGGAAAGTTTCTGCAATATCCTTGTGAACGAGGAGTGTTTCAATGGCATTGCAAACAGAAGGTCTCTGTGTTTTGGCATTATCAGTGATATTCACAGCCATATCAAGTTTAGCGGAAGCATCTACAAAGACATGACAATTTCCTGCACCAGTTTCGATAACAGGAACAGTTGCCTGTTTGATAACCGCCTGAATAAGACCAGCACCGCCACGAGGAATAAGAACATCCAGATAGCCATTTAAGCGCATCATATCGCCGGCAGTTTCACGGTCAGTTTTTTCGACAAGCTGAACAATTTCCGCAGGGAGACCGACACTCTGCAAAGCCTCCTGCATGACTTTGACAAGACAGGTATTAGAATTGATAGCTTCTTTACCGCCACGGAGAATGACAGCATTTCCGGCTTTCAGGCAGAGTACAGCAGCATCCACCGTGACATTGGGACGGGATTCAAAGATAATGCCAATGACACCAATCGGAACTCTGACTTGACGGATACGAAGCCCATTAGGGCGAAGCCAACCGCCGATTTCCTCACCGATAGGGTCAGGAAGAGCCTTGACTTTGAGAACGGCATTAGCAATAGAAGCAATTCTTTTTTCGTCAAGTTTCAATCTATCCTGCATAGCAGGAGTCATATTGTTTTCCTGAGCGTTTTTCATATCAACAGCATTCGCATCAAGAATGCGCTGAACATTCGCATTTAAAGCCTGTGAAATCGCCTGTAAAGCGTTATCTTTCAGGGCAGTACCAGCAGAAGAGATACTTCTGGCAGCCTCTTTCGCCTTTTGTCCGAGAGTTTCCATATAATTCATAATTCAAGCTCCTTTACAATAATTTCAAATCAGATGATTATTTCCGAGGTGCAGGGAAGCAAGTTCCGAGCTGTTCCCCGTCAAAGAGTTTATACAAATCTTCGGGGTTTTTCCCGTTCATAATAACCATATCAACACCAGCAGAAGTAGCGATTCTTGCGGCATTGATTTTAGTTGCCATACCGCCTGAACCGAGACCGCTCCCAGCACCTCCGGCGATATCTTCGATATAGCCGTCGATTTCCTCCACAACAGGGATAATCTGAGCATTTTCATCCTTGCGGGGGTCAGAAGAATATAAGCCGTCAATATCAGATAAAATAATTAAAGCCTCTGCGCCGGCGATAGAAGCGACAATTGCAGAGAGCGAATCATTTTCGCCGATTTCAAGCTCTAATTCATCAATAGCGACAGTATCATTTTCATTGACAATGGGAATGCAGTTGACCTTAACTAATGCATCAATCGCATTTTTCACATTGTCCACTCTGTCAGGGGTACTGATGATAGTTTTAGTCAGGAGAATTTGCGCAACAGTGATGCTATATTTAGAAAACATTTCATCATAAATATGCATGAGTTCGCATTGACCAACCGCAGCAGCAGCCTGTTTTTCGGGGGTAGTTTTGGGGCGTTCCGCAAGATTGAGTTTCCCCATCCCGAGACCGACCGCACCGGACGAAACAAGAATCAATTCATGACCGGCATTCTGAATATCAGAAAGAACCCTTGTAAGGTTGGTCATACGGCGAATATTCAATTTTCCGGTTTTATGAGCGAGGGTAGAAGTACCCAGTTTAATTACAATTCTTTTTTTATTTCTGAAATCAATCATAAATACGATTCCTTTCTAATTGACTTGATTGGTGGGGTGTCCCTGCAAGAAATTCCGCAGATTATCAGCAACGATATTGACAAGCCTTTCACGGGTTTCAAGTGCAGACCAAGCGATATGCGGAGTAATCATGCAGTTTTTGGCAGTTTTGAGGGGGGTATCGGGCAACATAGGCTCAACCCGAAGCACATCTACCCCAGCACCGGCGATTCTTCCGGAATTGAGAGCATCAGCTAAATCTTGTTCATTGACAATACCGCCCCTTGCAGTATTGATGACAAAAGCAGTCGGTTTCATCAAATCGAGGTTTTCACGGCGGATAAGATTTTCCGTCTGTTCAGTCAACGGACAATGAACGCTGAGCACATCCGCCCTTTCGAAAGCTTCTTTTTGGGAAACGATTTCAAAGGGGCAGTTTTGGGGAACAGTTCTTGTATTGACAATCACCTTCATGCCGAACGCATCCGCCACTTTAGCAACTCCCTTTCCGATACTTCCGTAACCAATCACAGCGAAAGTTTTCCCATACAGTTCATGAACGGGGTACGGAAAATAAGAAAAAGTCTGACTCCGTTCCCACTCACCATCAGAAACAGCTTTTTCGTAAGTCCGCAGATTTCCGGCTAAAGAGAGGAGCAAAGCAAAAGTATGTTGCACCACAGCATTAGTAGAATATTCACCAGCATTGCAGACAGTAATTCCGTGTCTTGTAGCGGATGCAATATCAATATTATTATATCCAGTTGCAAAAAGCCCGATATATTTTAAATTAGGGCATTCCTCCATCACTTGTTCAGTAATAGGGGTTTTATTGACAAGGACAATTTCAGCATCTCCGATTTTCTGAGAAGCCTCTTCAGGCTTCGTCATGCCACAGCAGACGACCTCCCCGAACTCTTCAAAAACAGAAAAGCCCATCTGCGAAGCAGACATAGTATTCCAGTCAGGAATCACAATTTTCATGGCGCATCCTCCTCCACACTGTCAGAATCTTCTGATTCATCCTGTTCAGATTTTTTATCTCTGTCAATAGTACCTGCAAAAATCATTGCCAGAATAAATGCTGTCGCCTCTGCCACTCCCAAGGAATAGAAAAAAACGGGATTATCCCACAAATACAGTAACAATATGCACGGCGAAGCAATCGCAAGTATTAGATGCTGACTTTTCCGGTATCGGATAAATTGAAGCCCGAACACGAGAAAACCCAGCAGTGATAAGATAATCTGTATGGAAATATTTGGCAAAAACGAATTTGTCATTGATTAGCCCTCTTTCTGTTGGTCAGGCATTTCGGAAGAATCCTCTGGATTTTCGGTTAATTCTTTAGGAGTTTCCTTGTCTTTGTCAACGGTATATTCCAGAATGACAGCCCCAACCATAGCGACTGCAACCGTCAGCCCCACCACACTGAAACCCGCCTGTGTTTTGGTAGCATACACCAGCAAAGTTGCAGGGAGAGCGAAAGCCAATACCAGATGATAATATTTCTTTTTCCTGACGAACATCACCAGACAGATGATGAAAGCCAGTATTGACAAAATGACATGAAACTTCACAGTAGCATAAAAATACAAATTTTCCATTTTTCTGTCTCCTTGTATGATAAAAATAAAAAACACTCAATCTATATTATAGCATAAAGAAAACAGAATTGCAAGAGTATCAGCGAAAAAAAAACAAATGAAATATGATTTCAGCAATCAGGAGAGATATTTTCTGACCATTTCAAGCAATTGACAAAGGGAATCCCATTCATTTTGAGTAGGGACATGATTTCCATAGCGGACAGCGTAATAAATTTGTGTGATAGTTTTAGTCAATTGGGGTTCAGGGATACCGCCGGATTTTTCGAGAATCTGAGCAGGAGTATCATTTTCAGAGAATTCAGCCTTCCAGTTTTTAAGGGCATCAAGCCAGAGGGCATAGCCCATCCTGTAATGTTCGGGAGATGGTTTCAGTTTACGGAATCGGCGGTATTTCCGTTTCCACGAAACGACTTTCGGGGGAAAGTGAATTTCAGCAACATCATTCTGAATCAATTCGACAGAATCAGTATATTCCTCTTGAATGGATTCTTTGACAAGAGGAGCTTTTGCAGAAATGAGACGGCGCACGGAATCCCACAGATGAGAAAGAACCATGCCGATAGTATCAAGAATTTCTCTCCTGAACCGTATCAGCAGATACAATACAGAGCCGATAATAACAAGAGAAATCACCGCCGTGAGAATAGGATTATCACTGATTTGTGGAGCATAATTCTGCATAGAAAGCATATCAGAAAAAAGCGTTTCGCCGAAAATGAGGAGTACAATGCTCCGGAACAGCTGAAACAGCCACATTCCGACCGTTTTCAAGAGCCATCCGACCCCATCCGAAATAGATTTTCCGAACACAAACAAAACAGCAGGCGGAAGCAGAAACAGAATCAATATCTTGAAATTATGCCAATAGAAGCCTTTAGGGAGTTTTTTCCCAGCCGAAGCAATTTCACACAGCATGAGCCGATTACGGAGGAAGCAGAACAGAACCGCCGTAAATGCCAGCATCACAAAACAGCTCCTGTCAAGAGGCGGACTGCCTTGTAAAAAGCAAAAAATCATACTGATAAGATAGGAAACACAGACCAGAATCAGCGTATACACGGATAACAGCGCATGTTCCGGCAATTTGAGAATCTGCCAGAATATCAGATAAGCAAGCCCCATAAAAAATGCCCCAGTAACTGCCCCGCTCATCCTCATGAACGAATGAAACAGATAATAACAGCCAACTCCGAACAAAATCATAACAATTCTTGCAAGAATTCCGGCAAGAAGAAGGGATTTCTGCTCTAATTTGACAGTATAACGGCGGTGAACCCAAGCAAGGAACAGCAAGACGAAATTTCCGCCCAGGAAAATATATGCCGTTGATTTAGGCAACAACTGCCACTGACAGAACCAATACCAGACAGGAAAGCACCCGAGACCGGAACAGACCGCCGACATCAGTTGTGAAAAGTTATTCCGTTTCATCGGTTTCCACCTCCTCATAAATGGGGATAAAATTCATATCATCCGTTTCACATGGAGAAGTTAAAATGACATCTGCGCTGGGATGTTCAGCTTTTAATCTGCGAATATCTTCCGAGAGATACGGCGCAACAAGAATAAGCCTGACCCCGTTCGGAATAGTAACGCAATTCCGGAGCATTTCATCTGGTTCAGAATCGAGGGCGGAAAGGTTACGCAACAACCGCAAATATCCAGCCGGAGAGCCGTCACACATCATGGAGAAGAATTCCCCATGCACAGTGCAGTTACTCTGCACCTGAAATGAAAGCATTTGATTGGTGAATTGACGAAACAATTCCGCCATCACTCTGACAGTATGTTCGGAAACGTCCTCACTGACATATCTCCTGCCGAATTCGCTTTTCTGAATGGTAAAGCAAATGCAGATTTTTTGATTTTGAACAGGTTCTTCATTCCGCACCATAAGAACGCCCATTCGTGCCGAGGTTTTCCAGTCGATACGCCGGAGAGGTTCATAACCAGTATAAATTCTTGTTTCCGCCAGAAGAGCAGGGTCATTGACAAAGCTGTATCTGACAGGTTCATCACCCATAGTGCGGTTGAAAGAGTGCAACAAAGGCATTTCGGTTTCATAGCATTTCGGGAGAACGACAAGCACACCGCCGGCATCCTCAGCGGACATAGAAGAACGAGCCGTACCGAACAAATCAGATGAAACGAGCAGAACCTTTTCAATCGTATATTCCCCTCGAAGCAAAGCCCTGACGTGCCATTGTCTGCGGATACGGGAACGACTGCGCAAAAAGAAGAGACTGGACACGAACCGAGTACCGCCGGTAACAGTAGAATGAGCACCAGCGAAATCAAGATTTTGAGAAACGGCATATTCTGACCGAATCCAAGGCAAAGGGAGAAACCCCCGATTTTCGATTTCCTCAATCAAAAGAAAGCAGTCCCCCTCCGTGACCTCCTCCCTGTCGAAGTGGCAACGATAGGAAACGGATTTCATGCCATATTTTTCATAGAGTACGGCTTGAATGAGATAAGCCACACCAAACAGCATCAGCATCAATAATAATTTTAACATGATTACTCAACTGGAACGCTGACTTCTTCCACCATCCGTAAAGCTGATTCATGCCGAAACTCCATACGTTGAAGCCGTTCTCCGCCCTTCATGATAAGGCGGTGAGCAATAATTTCAGGAGCAACCGCCTGAACGTCTTCAGGAATGACATAATTTCGTCCCTGCATCCCAGCCCAAGCCTTAGAGCACAATTGAAGAGCCTGTAGCCCTCTGGTAGAAAGTCCGATAATAGTAGTTCTGTCTTTTCTGGTTTTTTCGGCAATGGCTAATAAATATTCAAGAATTGGTTCAGAGACCAAAACATTTTCCACAGCATTTTGAGCCTGAATCAATTCTTCGACCGTGCAGACTGGTTCAGAGATAGTTTGACTAGCTCCGGTTAAAATGAGCCGTTCAGCCTCTTTTTCGGGATAACCGAGATGAAGGCAAATGAAAAATCTGTCCAATTGAGCCTCAGGGAGAGGGTAAGTGCCCTGTGTTTCAATGGGATTTTGGGTAGCAATGACGAAAAACGGTTCAGCGAGGGACATAGTTTCGCCGTCGAGGGTAACTTGTCTTTCCTGCATACATTCCAATAATGCAGATTGAGTTCGGGGGGTAGTACGGTTAATTTCGTCAGCGAGTAAGATATTAGTAAATACTGCGCCCTTTCGGAAAGTGAATTCCTGTGTTTTCTGATTAAACCAGTGAATTCCAGTCACATCAGAGGGGAGCAAATCGGGGGTAAACTGAATCCGGCTGTGATGGCATCCAATCGAAGAAGCGAGAGCTTTAGCAAGGGTAGTTTTCCCAGTTCCGGGAATATCATCAAGCAGAATATGCCCACGGCAGAGCAAAGCCGCAATCACCCTGTCAATGACATCATCTTTTCCAACAATAGCCTTAGCCATGCTGTTGTGAAGTTTTTCCGCAAATGTTTGAATCATAAAATCAATCCTTTCAAAAAAATTATCCCGCAAACTGTGACTGATACAAATTCGCATAGAAACCGCCCTGTTGCATCAGTGTTTCATGTGTCCCCTGTTCAATGATATTGCCGTCACGCATAACGAGAATATGGTCAGCACTCTTAATAGTAGAAAGGCGGTGAGCAATGATGAAGCTAGTCTTTCCCTGCATGAGCGTTTCAAAAGCCTTTTGAATGCGGTGTTCGGTACGCAGGTCAATAGAGCTTGTCGCCTCATCAAGAATGAGCATAGGCGGGTCAGTAAGCATAATACGAGCGATACAAAGGAGCTGTTTTTGTCCTTGTGAAAGCCCCGAGGAATCCGAGATAACAGTATCATACCCATTAGGAAGCCGTTTAATAAATCCATGAGCATGAGCGGAGCGAGAAGCCTTTTCAATTTCCTCACGGGTAGCATTCGGCTTGCCATAGGCGATATTTTCAGCGACCGTGCCTGTAAAAATCCAAGTTTCCTGTAACACCATACCAAATTGACTGCGCAGACTGTCTCTTGTTATGGTTTGAGTGCTAATTCCATCAAGGAGGATTTGACCGGATTGAATCTCATAGAATCGAAGCAACAGATTGATAATAGTTGATTTACCGCACCCCGTAGGACCCACAATAGCGATTTTCTGTCCTGATTTGGCATTCATGGAAAAATGTTGAATCAAAGGCTTTTCAGGGACATAGGAGAAAGAAACGTCCTGTAATTCAAGATTACCCTTGCAGGAATCCACTTGAATACAATGACTGTCATCAGGTTCAGCCGGAGAATCAAGCACATCAAAAACACGTTGAGCGCAGGAAATGGCATTTTGAAGCTCAGCAATGACACCAGAAATTTCATTGAAAGGCTTGGTATATTGATTAGAGAACGCTAAGAAACTAGCTAATTTTCCGACACTCATAACGCCAATCAAAGGGAAAGCCCCGATTGACCCCAAAGCCCCGACCGTCCCGACAGAAGCATAAATCAGGCTATTGACGAAACGGGTAGAGGGGTTACTAAGGGAAGCGAAGAAAGTCGCTTTGCGACCAGCCTCAGCAAGTTCCTGATTTAATGAGCAGAATTTATCAATAGCCCTGTCCTCATAAGCGAAAGCCTTGACAATTTTCTGATTGCCGACAAGTTCCTCAGTCAGTGCGCCGACATCGCCCCTTAATTTAGACTGTTTCTGAAAGGCATCATGAGAAAGGGCAGTTAATTTCCCAGCAACAAGCAGAGAGAGAGGGGTAAGAATGACGACAAGGACAGTAATTTTGACATTGATAGTCAGCATAAAAACCAGCGTTCCCAAAATGGTAATCAATCCAGTAAACAATTGAGCAAACCCCTGTAACAATCCATCCGAAAGAATTTCAATATCAGAAATGACCCTAGCAATAATATCGCCCCTTGCATTGCCGTCAATGTAGGAGATAGGCATTTTTTCAAGTTTAGCAGTGAGTTCAGAGCGAAGGTCTTTAACCGTGCCGAAAGAAAGGCGGTTAATGAAAAGCCCCTCCAGCCATTGAAACAGGGTGCTGACAAGAACGACAGCAATTAAAATCACCACAATTTTTTTGAGTCCCACAAAGTCAACCTGTCCGATGGAGACAGCATAATCGACCGCCTCCCCGATGAGAACCGGAACGATAAGAGAAAGTGAAACCCCGATAAAAGCAGAAATAATTGTTAAAACGAGATATTTCCGATAAGGCTTTGAATAATTGAGAATGCGAACAATGGTATTTTTCAAGAAAAAACCCCCTTACTGCATTTGAGATTGATAGATTTCACGATACACGTCACACGACTGCAATAATTCATCATGAGTTCCCTGCCCGACACAGACACCGTCATCCATAACGAGAATCAAATCCGCCTGCATAAGGGAAGTAGCCCTTTGAGAAATAACGACCGTTGTCATATCGTGACAGCGTTCAGAGAGGGCTTTTCTTAGTTTGGCATCAGTAGCATAATCGAGCGCACTCATACTGTCATCAAGAATAAGAATATCAGGATTTCCAGCCAAAGCTCTGGCAATAGTGAGACGTTGTTTCTGACCGCCGGAGAGATTTCGACCGCCCTGCACGAGATGGGTTTGCAAGCCATATTGAAGATTATCAACAAATTCATCCGCCTGAGCGATTTCGACGGCTTTCCGGAGCTGTTCAGCAGTTGCATCAGCATCCCCCCACCGGAGATTTTGTTCAATTGTACCAGTAAAAAGCACTGCCTTTTGAGGAACAACGCCAATTTTCTGATGGAGCATTTTTTCTTGATAAGTTTTTACATCCTGCCCGAAGACACGGACAACCCCGCCTGTGGCATCATAACTGCGGTTAATCAAATTCGCAATAGTAGATTTCCCCGCCCCAGTACCGCCGATAATGCCAAGAGTCTGACCTTTCTGGAGGGTAAAGGAGATATGGGAAACCGCCAAATCACCGCCCCCATGATAACCGAAACTGACATTTTCGAAAGCAATTGCCTCTGTGAAGTCGTGAGGAATATCCGTGCCGTCCTGCATACTTGACGGAGTTTCGAGGATTTGAGCCACACGGAGGGAGGAAGCCTGCGCCTTAGTGAGGATTTGAATTAAATTCGCCAACTGCACCATAGCAAGGAGAATTTGAGTCATATAGTTAGTGAAAGCGGTCAAATCCCCCTGACTCATGCGCCCCGAATCGATATGAACGCCACCGAACCACAGCACCGCAACAATACCGAGATTCATAATCAAGAAAGTCATAGGGTTAAGAATAGCGGAAATTTTCCCGACCGCAATCATACTTTGTTCGAGGTCAGTGCATTCATGTTGAAAAGCAATAGTTTCCTGTTGTTGTCTGGAGAAAGCCCGAATTACACGCATACCGTCGAGATTTTCGCCAGTCCGTCTTGCGATACCGTCCAATTTTTTCTGATTGAGGGAATACATGGGAATGGTTTTCGTCATGACGAAATACAGCACAACCCCAGCCAATGGCGCAATCACGAGGAAAACCAGTGCAAGTTGCCAGTCAATCAGAAGCGACATAACAATCGCCCCCCCAACAAGGAAAGGCGCACGGGAAGCGAGCCGGATAAACATATTAACGCCCTGTTGAGAAGCGGTCACGTCACTGGTAATGCGGTTAATAAGAGTAGACGTGCCGAGGTTATCAAGTTCAGTATGAGAAAGTGTGTTAATGTGGCGGAAGAGAGCCTCTCTCAAATCCGCCCCGAACCGGAAAGCGCATCTTGAAGCGAGATATTGACATGTAAGAGCGAACCCCAGCCCACAAAAAGCGAGCAAAGCAATGAGAGCGCACATTTTCCCGATATAAACAGAATCATGTTTAGCAATACCATTATCAATAATTTTCGCCATAACCGCAGGCACAATGAGTTCAAAGACCGCTTCCAGAAGCTTAAAAAGAGGAGCAACAATCAGTTCCAGTTTATAAGGCTTAAGAAAGCGCAGTAATTTTTGCATAAATTCCATCCTTCCATTGATAGTATAATTCTATTATACAATGAATCACAAAAAATTGCAACCATTTACAAAGAATGTATAATTTTATTTTTTCTGCCAATGATAAGGACGGAGGTGTTATCATTGAAAGAGTACCATACAAAAACGAAAGCGAATGAAAAAATCCGTTTCTGGGTAGTTCTGATGATTTGTGCGTTGCTGGTAGCAAGTGCCTGCTGGTTTGCGTACGCACGGACGAGAAAGGAAATGAAACAGAACATGAACACGGCACTGAAAAATGAATTAGCAGCCGCCGTGCCTGAAACGGATGTCCCCCGACCGGCGGAGACATTTCCGCCGTCCACGAACCCGCCGCAGACCGAACCGCCCCAGACCATTCCAGCAGCGGAAAAGGTAACAGAACCCCCGACCCAGCCCATGACGATAGCGACATTACCGCTGGAAACGCAGGCAGTCGCAGTAAATGCGCCAGCGGAGACCATCCCCGAACCGTTGACAAATCCGCCCATGCCGACGGAAATTCCAACAGAAGCAGTCGGATTGATTGAACCGACCGAGCCGGAAACATTACCGCCCCCCCCCGCCCCCACGGAAATGACAGAAACATCTGAAACCGTGCCTGAAACAGAACCGGAACTTCCGATAGAAAGAAATCCGGTATATCCAATGGCAGGAAAAATATTACAATCGTTCAGTGATGGGGAGCTGGTAAAATCGACCACAACAGGGGTATGGCAGACGCACAACGGCATAGACATTTCGGGCGCATTAGGAGATGAAGTCCACGCAATGGATGCAGGAATTGTGAAACAGATTACACAAGACCCATTGTGGGGAATCGTGGTAGTTATCGACCACAAAAACGGCATATTCAGCCGATATTGTGGCTTAAATACAGGGCTTTCTGTATCAGAAGGAGATACAGTCACAGCCGGAATGACCATAGGCGCATTGGGTGACACAGCAGAAATTGAAGGCGCAATGGAAACGCACCTGCATTTTGAAGTAATGCAAGGCGAGAAATATATTGACCCTGTAAAGTACTTGACAGGTGAATAATGAAAAAGGGCTGAGAAAAATTCTCAGTCCTTTTTGATGATGTAATAATGTTACACATTGACACGTTCATCAATGAATTTTCTGACCATATCCGGCTCTAAACCGAGGACAACACCGAATTCCTGTAACATGAGATTTTCGGCATTTTTCATAGCATTTTCATCCATAGAAGAAAAGCGTTTGCCGTTCGCCTCTGACGACTGTTTCCGGAAATAGAGTGAAGAAATCAATTGCACAAGGGCTTTTTGGTCATCACCTTTAAGAATTTGAGCATACATTTCCCTGCGTTCACGGCGGTTGTCAGTCCAAACGGATTCTTCATCTGAACGGGGCATACCGTCAATCAAATCAAGCACTTCCTCACGGGAGAGGAGCGGACGCAGTTTTTCACCAGCCGAAGCAACCGGAACATAATAAGTAGAATTCTGGTCAGAAAGGGGTTTGAGCTTATAATACATAATCTCCGTGACACCATCCGGACACTGTGTCTCTTTGGAAACGACCTGACACACACCGGAACTTTTATAGACAACATAGTCATTCATTTGATATTCCATAACGTACCTCCAATTTTTAATACGAAACCCATCATATTTATTATACCATATTTTGAAAGAAATTGTTATAGATTTAATGCACAAAATTTCATGTTAAAATTTGTATATTATAAATAAAAGGGGTATGAGAAAATAAAGGGGTATGGGGGAAAGCAATGCACTTGACCTATTCAGGCAAAAATCTTGTTTTTGGCTGAATAGGTCAAGCCTTACTGCATTGTTGTCCCCCATTTTAATTCAATAAAAATTTCGATGTCCCTGCATTTTCATCAATTCACGAAGGAAATAATCCAAAGAATTAAGATTTTCAGAAATATAAGTCTGGTCAGCCTGAAACGAAAAGAAGATACCGCTTTGATAAGCACTTTCTTTGGATTTGAAACTTCCCTCAATGGAACAATGACCTTTTTTATCAAATGTAACCGACAGCCGAGAGCGTTTCAGAAAATGGCTGTAATCAGATAACACGGCAGAAGAACCCTCACGACAGCCGAGAATATCCCAAGCATTATCGGGCGCAATATAAAAATCATACAAATTCCCAACGGTAATATCACACCTGAACCGACAAGAAAAAGCCTTGTCCTTGTAGAAAATTCCGAAATCGCCAGACAGACCGCCCACCTGAATAGAATAGTCATCCTGTTCATGGAAATTCAGAAATTGGAGAACAAATTGAGTTTCTCCCAAATCAAGCGAAAACAAATCATAAGGCAAATTCACAAAAATCACCACTTTCAATCGAACGAAAAAATATATAAAATAGTCCATATGCCAACCGCCAGAAATGAGAGCAAATTCAGAAAGATGTAATTTCCTGTTGAAATACGTTCGTCCAAATCCTTTCGCCGTTCGACCAAAATCCAAATTGTGGACACAATGCTGAAAATGGCAAGTATTGCATAAAATACAATTTCCCCGAATCGGCTTTCGATAGACTCATAAAGACAGACCATGCCAACAAACCAAAGTCCAATTTCTCCTAGCCAAAGGAAAAGGCTTTCCAGCAAAACCCGAAATTTCAGCCAAAAATCACGCATAACAGCCCCCTGAGTACATTCAATGCAAACCAGCTTTTTCAAGACTCCTGCGCAAATCCCGAAGCATCCAGTCTTCAAACTTTCCACCGCACCACGGCTCAGAATGAACCAGCCCCATATAATCCCAATCGAGAACGAAAACTTCACCAGTAGCATTTCCCCGACACATGAGGATAGTATTCATAGTACAACCAGGGGTACTGATGAAGATACCGCCAGCCATCATTTGCAATTGCATTTCATCTAATACATTCCAAATTTTCTCTGCATCCTCGTCGGAAGCGAATTCATAATTTTCATCCAATGCAACATATTTTTGAGCGAAAGCCAACCACTGCGCATCACTCAGCGAATGGTCAAGCATGACCTTCCAATCCTTAGTTTTCAAGTAAGTAGAAGTTTGACGTTCCCGAATGGTATTGAGGGAATAAATGCCATAATCCGCCCCGACACCGCCGTTTCCGATTTCAGTCAGATACCGAACAAACGGTTCAGGCAATTGCAAGCACAAATCCCGTTC
>DGHF01000163.1 GCA_002392545.1 Ruminococcus sp. UBA3855 | reverse complement strand
TTTCCAGAGCCGGAAGCCGGATGTATTGCGTTCTGTTCCGGTCGGTGTAGTCGTCACGGACAGCAATTTTGTACAAATGCGAAAGCAAAACCTTGATGCTGTTTTTTGTATGGTAGGTGTTCGCAACATTGTCAATAACGGCTTGCAGTTCGGAGACTGTCACATCATCCACATTCCGGAAAGCAAGGTCGTTTTCAATTTTTGCCCATGCCGTCCGGTACTTTGACTGCCGGTTCTTGCTCAGCTCCTGCATTTCATCACGCTGGTACAGCTCCCAGAGGGTTTGAAACGTGATTGTTTTCGGCTTTTGCTGACTGGTGCGTAAAGTCTCAATATAGGCGATTGCATCACGTTTCGTCTGGAATCCGCCTTTCCGGCGGTTTTTCCGGCGGACTTTCCCGTTTTTGTCGAGATAGTAACCAAGTGTTACCTCTGCCGTCCATGTATTTCCACGTTTATAGACAGTCCCCTGACCGTTTCCACGCTTTTTGACAGCGTGAGCGGTCGGGGTTTGTTTTTTTCCGCAGAACATACAGAATGTGGAGTTGTCCGGAATCTCTTTCTTGCACTTGATACACTTCAACTCTTACACCTCCTTTCTTTTGGGCGTTTAGATGACAACACCTATCAAAAAGACGATAAACGAAATGATGAATTCTGAGGCGGTTAGCAATGCTCGCCATTTTGTGGAAATCGTGACTTTTGAACTGACAATTTTATCAAAAACGGGGCTTATGATGAATGCTGACAAAACAACTGTCAACCCCTTGAGAAAGCCACTTGAAAATAAAATCAAAGCGATAACTGCGCCCAATCCAGCAAATAGCCATTTTACAATGTCAGTTCTTTTTTTGTCTTTTTCCGACTTCTGTGAAGCCCTGCCTAGCTCTGCCGGAGCTGGTTGTTGTGGAGCTGATGAAATGGTTGGAGTACTGCGATAGGAAGAAACGCCACTGAAAGAAGAACGGCTTCCAGAAGAGAAAGAAGAGCTTGAACTTTGTTCACGTTTGGATGTGCCAACGTATTCACTTTCGCAATGAAATGAATGTCCGCAGTCACGGCAGCGGTAACGCTGATACCCTTTTGCGGTAATTCCGTTTTTGGTAACGTGCGATGAATGACACCGATAACAAATTTTGTCGCTCATTTTTATGCTCCTTTCATTATGGTTTGCAATGCCCACAAGGGCTATACCCCATATTGACAGCATCTTCACGACTTCCAGAAAAATCTTGTCTGTTTTCAGATGCAATCTTATCTACATCCCTGCAATCAGGAGAATGGAACTTTTTGGTTTTTGTATTGAAAACATAGGTGATGTTATTGGGGTCAACATAAATTGTGGGTTCTGGCTCTGGTTCAGTCGGTGGCTGTGTGGGTGGTTCTATTGGTGGCTCAGTAGGGGGTTCTGTTGGTCTAAGTTCTGGGAGCTGTTCATAAATAAACTCTTGCACTGTAATTTCAGCTCCTGCACCTGCGACAGCGGAATAAATTAAAACAAAAGTTGCATCCTGAGCATCTATCACAGAATCGCAGTTCAAATCTGCGTTTTTCTCTTTTTCACTGTCAAATTCTCCCTGTCCAGCTCCACGAAGAGCGGATTCAATCAAAATCTCGGAGGCATCTCCTGCATCAACTGTTCCATTTCCGTTGACATCCCCTAGCTCAATGCCTTCTGCATTGACCGAAATCGTCGAAACAAGTGTGCTTACCAAAGCAACAAACAACAAAGAACGTTTCAAAATTTCTTTCATTTTCAAGCTCCTTTCTTTACTTTTTCCATAGCACAATTCATCACATAAAGTTTATCAGGGAAAGACAGCTCTTGAAAGACTTTCAGAAATTCATCTGTCACGCTGTCCGTCGGCGGTTGTGGCGGTGGAGCTGTTGCAATGCTTAAATTGTTGTTGCCAGTGATACCGCCCTGTATGTCGCCTGTTTGAATGTTGTTTCCCTGTTGGGGGCTTTCTTCTCTCCCAAGAAGATAATCTACCGATACATGGAAATAGTCAGCTATAATTGCAATCTTATCCACAGAGGGAATCGAGCCATTTTTCATATTACTGTAAACGCTTCTGCTCAAACCGCAATCATCAAGCATTTTTGTTTTGGTAATACCGGCTTGACGACAAAGTGTTTCAATTTTGTCAATGAGTAACAATGTGCTATATTCAGCTTTCATAAGAACTCCCCCTTCTAATTTGTTTATTTTTGCTAATAAAGCCCACTTAAATTTATGTAATATACATGAATATAAATATTTTTCTATTTTTAACTTGACAAATTTAAATTTAAAGACTATAATATATTTAGACAATCAAAAAAAGCTTTCAAAAGTCTTTTTTAGATTTATTATACCATATTCAAGAGAAAAAAGCAACCCCGAAAGGAGAAATTTTTTCATGTCATTATATCCGAATTTAGAAAAAGCGATGATTGACGAAGAAGCTAACCGGAAACAGATTGCTGAACTTTTGGAAATTGCCTATAGCGATTTTAATAAGCGTATGCGTGGCGAAACAGAGTTTACATGGAAGGAAGTTCAGACACTCAGCGACTTCTTTGATGTTGACCCTAAGGAGCTGTTCCGGAAGAGAGAGGAGGGAAAGACATGACTGAACTTAAATGGGCTAGAAGACTGTACTATGACGAAAATTTCGGACACAGAGAATCCATGTGGGTTCGCTGCAAAGAGGAAAACACCTTGTATATTCGTGATTGGCAAATGCTTGTGAAAATGAATGATGCCGAAATTTTAGATGAAGCTTTGCAAAATCAAATTTTAATAGATAAGTTTGTGCGATATTTAGAGAGGCTTGACGAGGTGTATGGCGGATTGAATCCTCAGAAAGCATTTCAGAAAACAATTGACCAATTGATTGATTTAGCCATTGAGTCAAAATCCCACGGATGCTACATCCTGTTAGTAGAATACAAGCGCAAGCACAACCTGTATCAGGCTA
>DGHF01000058.1 GCA_002392545.1 Ruminococcus sp. UBA3855 | reverse complement strand
ACATTTTTCAAGGGTACTGTCAAGGAAAATCTTCTGCTTGGCAATCCAAAAGCAAGTGATTCTGATTTGTGGAGCGTTCTGGACAGGTGCAATCTGTCGGCATTCCTGAAATCCGAAAAGGGTCTTGACACGGTTCTGACCGAAAACGCTGGAAATCTTTCAGGCGGTCAGAAACAGAGATTAGCCCTTGCAAGGGCGATTCTGCACGATTCCCCTGTCTATATTTTTGACGAAGCCACAAGCAATATTGATGTCGAGAGCGAAGAAGTTATTTTAACGGAAATCCGCAGATTATCGCAGAAAAAGACAGTCATCATGATTTCTCACAGGCTTGCAAACGTGATCAGTGCCGACTGCATTTATGCCCTCGAAAATGGCAGTATCGCAGAAACCGGAACACATCAGGATTTATTGAACTATAACAATATTTATGCGAAACTTTGGAAAACACAGGAAGCACTCGAACAGTTCGGAAAGGAGGCAACAGCATGAAAAAACGCTCTAAAATCGGCACTTTATTGAAGATGCTGACCCTCGTCAAACCTCTGACCGGATTCATGATATTAGCTGTCACCTGCGGAACTCTTGCCTATTTAGCCGTGCAGTTTATTCCCATTTTAGGCGGTTTTGCAATCCTGAACGGATTAGGTTTTCAGACTCCAATCAGCATTACTGCAATCTGGATTTGTCTGGTGATTTTTGCATTGCTGAGAGCCGTTCTGAGATACACAGAACAGAAAACAAATCATTACATTGCATTCACGTTATTGGCGATAATTCGGGATAAAGTTTTTCAGTCACTCCGGAAACTATGCCCTGCAAAACTCGAAGGTCGTGACAAGGGCGATTTGATTTCGCTGATAACTTCTGATGTAGAATTGTTGGAAGTATTCTATGCACATACGATTTCACCCATTTGCATTGCATTTCTGGTTGAGTTGGTGATGTGTCTGTTTATCGGGAGTTATCATTGGAGTTTGGGCATTTTGGCTCTTTGTGCGTTCGTGAGTATCGGTGTCATTGTGCCGCTGATAATCTCGAAAATCAGCGGAAATACAGGCGATGAAATCCGTTCACAATCCGGAGAATTGGCGGCTTATGTCCTCGAAAATATCAGAGGTCTTGACGAAACTGTTCAGTATCAGAACGGTCAGAACCGCATGAAGGGCATGAACGATAAAACGCACCAACTGACCGAAAATCAGGGAAAACTCAACAAACTGACGGGCATCAACCTTGCAATTGCAAATACATTTATTCTGGTATTTGATATTTTAATGCTCTGTCTGGCTGCATCACTTTACAGTTCAGGAACAGTTGCATTTGATGGATTTATCATTCCATTGATTGCCTTGATGTCCTCTTATGGACCTGTGTCAGCACTGGCGAACCTCGGAACGACTCTGCAAAGCACAATTGCATCCGGAGGTCGTGTGCTTGACATTATCGAAGAAACTCCGGAAACAGAGGAAATCACAGGAAAGCCTGAAATTTCTTTCACAGGTGCAGACTGTCAGAACGTGACATTCTCCTATGGCGGTGATACGGTTCTGAAAGATTTCAGCATGAAATTTCCTGAAAATCAGATTGTCGGAGTGATTGGCAAGTCCGGAAGTGGAAAATCGACTTTATTAAAATTGCTGATGCGGTTCTGGAATACCTCTCAGGGAAACGTCAGAATTTCAAATGCTGACATCAATCAGATAAATACCTCTAATCTGCGTGATATGGAAAGCTACATGACACAGGAAACACAGCTTTTCAAAGATACGATTGCAAATAATATCAGAATCGGCAAGCTGAATGCTACACAGGAAGAAGTCGAAACAGCGTGCAAAAAAGCTTCGATTCATGATTTTATCATGACTTTGCCGAATGGATATGAAACGCAGGTCGGTGAACTTGGTGAAACGCTTTCGGGCGGTGAACGGCAGAGAATCGGACTTGCAAGAGCCTTTCTGCATGATGCTCCTTTTGTTCTGCTCGATGAGCCGACAAGTAATCTTGACAGCCTGAACGAAGCCGTTATCCTGAAATCTCTCAAAGAAGAATCAGCCGGAAAAACAGTCGTTCTGGTGTCGCACAGAGAATCCACCATGAAAATCGCTGACAAGACGTATTCCGTCGAGAACGGGCGTTTGAGCTGAAATGATAGGAGGAAACTGATGGCAATTAAAAGACTGATATTTCTGATACTGGGACTGATTTGTCTTGCACTCGGCACAGTGGGGGTATTCCTGCCGATTCTGCCGACTGTACCGTTTTATCTGGCAACGGTATTCTGTTTTTCGCAGAGTTCGCAGAAACTGCATGACTGGTTCATCAGCACAGAGCTTTACAAAAAGCATTTGCAGTCCTTTGTTGAGAAAAAGGGAATGCTCCTGAAAACCAAAATCAGCATCATCACAACTGTCACTCTGCTGATGGGATTTGGCTTCTTCATGATGGCAAGAAAGAGCATCTGGATTCCGTGCATCATCCTTGCTGTTGTGTGGATTTGCCACATTGTTTATTTTGTGTTTGGTGTGAAGACCATCAAAGAAGAAAATTCAGAAGAATGAAACAGAAGCCAGTCCGGAAAAATCAGGGCTGGCTTTTGTAAAGTGACGAAACACGAGCTTGATTTTTTTACATAACAGTGCTATAATATTGTTAGTGACTGCTTACTAAATAGGCAATTGCAAAATGCAGA
>DGHF01000038.1 GCA_002392545.1 Ruminococcus sp. UBA3855 | reverse complement strand
TCGAAGAAACCGCCCTCAAAAAAGAAACGGACAAGATTTCTCAGGAGCATTTGCAGGAAATCCGGAAAGAACTCGCTGAACTCCATGACAAGTTCTCGCAGATGAAAGCACAATGGCAGAATGAAAAAACTGGTATTTCCAAAGTTCGCAAACTCCGTGAAGAACTCGAACAGGTCAGCGCAGAAATGGAACAGGCAGAAAGAAATTATGACTTGAATCGTGCTGCTGAATTGAAATATGGTCGTATTCCCGAACTGAGAAAACAGCTGGAGGAAGAAGAGAAAAACGCTGTTACAAACGGTACTCAGGCTGGATTACTTCGCAGTGAAGTAACAGAGGAAGAAATTGCTAAAATTATTTGTCGCTGGACTGGTATTCCTGTTTCCAAACTCATGGAGGGAGAACGTGAAAAGCTGATTCGTCTGGAAGATATTCTGCATCAGCGTGTAATCGGACAAGATGAAGCTGTTACCAAAGTCAGTGAAGCCATTCTCCGCTCTCGTGCCGGTATTCAAGACCCTGACCGCCCGATTGGTTCATTCCTGTTCCTTGGCCCTACTGGTGTTGGTAAAACCGAACTCGCCAAAGCTTTGGCACAAGCTCTTTTTGATGATGAATCAAGCATGATTCGTATTGATATGAGTGAGTACATGGAAAAGTTCAGCGTCAGCCGTCTGATTGGTGCGCCTCCCGGATATGTGGGTTATGAAGAAGGCGGACAATTGACAGAAGCCGTCCGCAGAAAGCCGTATTCTGTCGTATTGCTGGATGAAGTTGAAAAGGCTCATCCTGATGTATTCAACTTGCTGTTGCAGGTGCTGGACGACGGAAGAATTACAGACTCTCAGGGGCGGACTGTCGATTTCAAGAATACTATCATCATTCTGACTTCTAACCTCGGTTCACAGTATATTCTTGACGGTTTGCAGGATGACGGCACAATTTCCGAAAATGCCCGTGATAATGTCACAAGATTACTGCATCAGCAGTTCAGACCGGAATTTTTGAACCGTCTGGATGAGATTGTATTCTATAAACCGTTGCAGAAGACTGAAATTTTCAAGATTGTAGATTTGCTGGTTGCCGATTTGCAGAAACGCCTGAAAGAAAAACAACTGACAATTTCACTTTCCGACAACGCTAAAAATGCAATCGTGGAAAACAGCTATGACCCCGCCTTTGGTGCGAGACCTCTCCGCCGTTATCTGCAAGCGAAACTGGAAACTCTCCTTGCACGTTACATCCTTACAGAAGACCCTGCACCCGATACGGATTTAATCGCAGACTATGCGGACGGCAATTTCATCATTTCTGAAAAAAATTGACAGTTTGTCAGATAATGTCAATTATAAGGCACAGCTCTTTCGGGGGCTGTGTCTTTTTGTTGTAAAATGCTTGACAGAAAGGGCGGAATTTTGTATAATGAAAATAACTCCAAAGACAGAAAGGAATGAAGTCTATGACAATTTATCGGATACATATGGGAAAGGCGAAGTGTGCGGTTGATTTGTGCGACGGTTCAGAACGTGGTGAATACGTCAATCAGGATTATATTTTAAGAACCCTCGGCAGACCGCACAGAAGCATTGGTTTAATGTATTGCTATTACCCTCTTGATGAGGGATTTCCGGAACGTGCCAGCGTGGCACACGCAAGCCCTGACGTGAGTTTTGCATGGGATTTCCCCTATGATGACTATTTCACCTACAAGGGCGGTTTAGAGGGCGACCGCACAGGCGAGCCGTTTCATCAGATGCGTGAAATCCGTGCACATGGTCAGGATGTCACATTGACCCTCACCATTGACCCCCATGTGTCAGATGAACAATTGAGAGCCATCGGCGAAGATTTGCGCACGTTTGGCAGAGTGTTACTGCGTATCAATCACGAAGCAACCGGAAATTGGTTCAGTTTCAATAAACGCTGTACCTATCAGGAAGTTGCTGATTTCTTTGTGAGAGCCTCACGCATTATCAAGGAGACTGCCCCCAATGTGCAGACAATTATCTGTATCGGCGGTGTGGAACATCCCGAAACTGGCAAGATGGAAAAAGAAGAAGAATTCGCTCAGACTATCCCTGAAGCGGATTTCTGGTCAGTTGATAAATATATGGCTCTTCATTGGGGCTGGCCTTATGATGTGGCGGAAACTGGCGGAAATTCTCACAGTCGGAGTAAGGTCAGGGATATTTACGACATGACTAAGGCAAGCTATGAACGTTACAAATTTCTCAACAACGGTGAAAGCAAACCTATGTTAATGTCAGAATTTAATGCAGACGGCGACGTTACCGGAGCTTATGAGCAAGCCGACATGGTAAAGGAATTCTGTGATATTCTCGTCAATGAAAAGGCTGACTGGTTTACTGGGTTTACATTTTATCAGTTCCGTGACCGTGGCAGATTAGGACTTGAAATTGAAGACCCCAATAACCCTGATGTCGGAATCCGTCAGCCGGTTATGGATACTTACAAGGAAATAATTCATTCTGAATGGTTCATGCCGGAAATCACACAAGGCGAAAAAATCAATCTTCCTGTCCGTCTCTGCTGGGCTAATTCCGAAGATGCGGAGGGAATCGCTATTCCGCTCAGTTTCTCCAAAAATCCGGTATTCTGTGAACTCACTTTCAAGGATGACGGAAACTATATGATTGAAATTAACGGCAGATGGTTCTATAAAGCCCCTCAAACAAAAACTATCGACCTCATGAGCGCATTTTTTGAAAATCCCCTCAAAGAATCCACGGAATTGACACTCAAAATTTTCGCTCCCCCTGCATCTGGTGAAAATGACCTCATGAACGGCGATGATTTGTATCATTCTTACACGACTATCAAGAAACTTCCTGCCATTCGGGTGCGTTTTGCGCCAATTGAGCCATGAAAAAATATTTTCGTGAAAATACCCAAAAAGCACTTGACAGATAGAAAAAAATATGATAGAATAGAATACAGATAGAGTTGTGTCAAACCGACATAAAGCGAAATCATATTTACATAGGAGTTGAGAAGTTATGCCTAATTTTTTCGATGCTATCGCCGGAGCTAGTAAAGGTGTCAGCGATAAGGCAAAAAATGCTTCCGAGGTCAACAATCTGAAGCGTAAAATTCTGTATGAAGAGGAACGTATTGTAGAAGTGTTTGCAGACATCGGAAAGAAATATTACAAGAATCCGGATGAAGACCCTGCTGTTCTCCGTGCATTGTGTGACGACATCGACACACGTCGTCGCCGTATCAAGAAAATGCGTTTCGAGCTGAACAGCATTCGTGGTTATAAGATTTGCCCGAAATGCGATGCAGAAGTTAACGAGAAATTCCAGTTCTGCGGTGTCTGCGGTGCGAGATTGCCCGATGATGACGATGAGGATGTTTCTTCTCTCGAAACCAACGATTACTACACTGAAAGTGACAGCTTCTTTAATGCTGACACTATCAAAAACTATTGATTTGATTTCCCAGATTCCCCGACTTTGTTCGGGGAATTTTTGCTAATGAAAGGGTGAGCATATGAGCGGAATTACTTATGATGAACGTTGTAAAAAATGCGGACGTATGTATCATTGTGGTGCAGGGGCAACTTATCCGTTTGATGAAAATGGAATTTGCACTAGTTGCCGTATCAATGCACAATCTGAACCCAGTTTTGAGGAGTGGAGTCAGAAATTTTTGGAAGAAAGAAGACAAAAAGATGAAGCCTACCGAAAAGCGGAAGAACGCAGAAAAAAAGAAGAAGAGAAAAAATTTTCCAACCGCCTCAAAAAGGCAATCAAAATTCTGTTGGGTGATGATACAAATTGAAATGAAAAACTCCGGCACGGTTGCGCCGGAGTTTTTTGTTTTACTGTGTCACTGAAATGATGCGAACTGCATTGACTTCCTGACTTTTTACAACATTAGCCGCCTCAGAAGAAGAATTGGCTGTGATGTACGTTGATGTCCTCTGCCAACTTCCATTAGGAAGCAGACGTTCATAAACAACCTTGTAAGATACTGCCATGATTGAAACCCTCCTTTCTTTACATTCTATCGAATGTATTTTTATATATTATACCATCTAAACAATTCATTTGTCAAGCGAAAATGCATTTTATGCTATAATTTTGGTATAATCTACAATA
>DGHF01000221.1 GCA_002392545.1 Ruminococcus sp. UBA3855 | reverse complement strand
GATATTGAAGTTTTCACAGAAATTCATGTTCCGGATGAATTTTTTCACGAAACTTTGAGGAGACAAGCTGTTGTCAATCCCAACTTGCTTTTTATTTATCGTTCCGAACAGCAGGACGGCAGTTTTTTGGAAACAGAATATATCTACGAAAACGGTATTTCTGACTATGTACAGGAAATTACAGGAGAAAAAGCCATGACCCCTATTCAGTTCTGGACGGCGGAAAGAATGGGGCGTGACCGTGAGGACAAGCCGGATTATAAAGTCAAATTAAGCGTTGCCCTGACATTCTCCAATCAGTTGAATTTATTGGAGTATTACCATAATTCCAGCTTTTTGGAACATGGCGGTTCACCTGACAGGGCGGTCAGAAGTGCTTTTCTCTCTCAAATCAATGCATTTCTGAAAAATTCCGGAAAATTGCAGAAAAATGAATCCCTCGCCACTTTTGACGATATCAAAGACTGTTTAATTCTGGTTTCGTCCTCATTCTCCACACAAACTTCCTACGAAAATCAGACCAAAAAAGCTATCAATAATAAATTCGTTCAGGAGGCTATGACGGAATTCCTGAAACATCAGCTCGAAGTCTGGTTTATTGAAAAGCCAGAAGAAGCGACAAAAATCGCTGAACAAGTTCTCATTAACAAGCGTTCCCGTGAGAATGCCGAAAAAACAAGGCTCAATATCAAGAAAAAATTAGCCGGAAATATTGACCTTGCGAACATGGTTGAAAAATTCGTGGACTGCCGAACCAAAGACGTGGGACGGAGAGAGGTTTATATTGTGGAGGGTGATTCTGCGCTTGGTGCGGTCAAGTTGGCAAGAGATGCAGAATTTCAAGCCGTGATTCCTGTCAGAGGTAAAATTCTCAACTGCCTGAAAGCCGATTATCCCAGAATCTTCAAAAGTGACATTATCACCGATTTACTGAAAGTCCTCGGCTGTGGTGTGGAAGTCAATCTGAAAAATACCAGAAATATCCCTCAATTCAGCCTTGACAATCTGCGCTGGAATAAAATTATCATCTGCACGGATGCAGACGTTGACGGTTTCCAGATTCGCACATTGATTCTTACAATGCTGTACCGCTTAACACCTACCCTCATTGAAAAGGGATATGTTTACATTGCTGAATCCCCTCTTTACGAAATCACTACCAAAGCAAAAACTTATTTCGCCTATTCCGAAAAGGAACGCCTTGACATTCTGAAAAAAATCGGCAATGCGAAATTCACCGTTCAGCGTTCAAAAGGTCTCGGCGAAAATGAACCCGAAATGATGTCCCTCACCACCATGAACCCCGAAACAAGACGGTTAATCAAAGTCATGCCGGATGATGCCATTGCTATGGAAAATATGTTCAATTTGCTGTTGGGTGACGATTTGCAGGGAAGAAAAGACTATGTCGCCCTGCATGGTGCAGAATACATTGATTTAATTGACGTTTCCTGAAAATTGATTCTACAAAAATAAAAGCTGTTGCACGTCAACTACCCCCCGCCTAAAGAGGCGGGGGCTTGTCACTATCCGGTAGTGCAGACGATTTCAAATCTCCTACCTCTTGAGAACGCTGATATACAGCGAACTGACGTGACATCGTGGGACGGGTCAATTTGTTTACATTGTCGTATGGTGACAAAAAGATAATTTTGTATCGAAATCAAAAGCTGTACCCCCTTTCGGGAGTACAGCATTATCATTATTGTTTCCGTGCAATTTTGTATTCGTCACCGTCACGGTAATAGGGGCATTCTTTGTACTGCAACATACGGACATATTCGTCTTCGTCCAGATTTGCTTCACAGACATACTCTTCCCAATCCTCATCATAGGAATAATAGGCGCAAGTTTCACACTGATTCATTACAGCAGGTTTTCTCCTTCGCCCATCATGGGAATGTCAACGGCGGTTGCATTTTCCAGATGGAAAATCATCATTTTCTTGTCACCTGTATAAATAGCTTTCAGATTAGGAAAAATTTCAAAAGCCTTGTCCACATATTTCTGCTCAGTTTCAAATACAGCTGTACCAGTATAGCGCAACCAATGTCCGTCAGGTTTGCAAGCGACAATCTCAGTCAGAGGGTTGGCAACCAACTGTTTGTAAACGTTCTTGAAATTGCCAACTCCAAACAATACCTTTCCATCCTCTTCAAAGACCAGACCCAACGGTCTCAATTTCGGCTGATTGCCGTCAGTGGTTGCAAGGAAAAATGTCCCTGCTTCTTTCAGAAAATCATATACTTTGCTCATGTAAAAACTCCTTTCACGAAACGGAATGTATTCAGGTTTCAATGATTGTATTATAGCATATTCCACATAATTTGTCAAGTGTTTTTTGAAATTTTATAAAATTTGCGCATTTGTTGTTTTATTCCCGTTCGCACATTGTCAGGACGATTTCAGCAACTCTTTTCGCAGCAAGAACCTCAAATTCATCAAATGACATTGCACCTTCATCATCTGCCAAATCAGAGATACAGCGGATACTTACAAAAGGAATCTTGTTTCTCCATGCACACTGCCCGACTGCTGCGGTTTCCATATCGACTGCATAGGGATTGTATGCCTGAATCAAAGTTGCTTTTACAGCACTGTCTGTAATAAAGGCATCTCCGGAAATAATTCTGCCGGAATGGGTGACAATCCCCATTTCATCACAAACCGTTTTTGCAAGGGTCTGCAAATTTTCATCTGCGTGATATTCCGCACAGTAAGGCGGATAATCTTTCAGGAAATGTGCATCAAGGTCATGAGGGAGAACACTGCTTGAAATGACAACCTCCAAAACCTTGATACCCTGCTTCATACCGCCTGCAATGCCTGTATTGATAATGCAGTCAACCCCGAAATGGTCAATCATAATCTGTGTGCAGACTGCGGCATTGACTTTCCCGATTCCACAGCAAGCAGTCACAATTTTATTTGCGCCGTGCATACTCTCATGAAAGGAATAGCCTGCAATTTCCTTGACAGTTGCATTTTCCTGTACATTCTGAATGTCCTTGAGTTCTGAGGGCATAGCCCCGATAATTCCGATTGTTTTCATAAATCATTCTCCTTATTAAAAGTATTACGTACTCAATTATAGCACGAAATCCTCTTTTTGTCAATATCGTGTTTCCTGCATAACATGATAGTAAAACCTGTAAAGGAGTGCTTTCAATGTATCAATTCATTCAGCAAAATTTGAGTTTTCCGCTGTGTTCCATTCTCAACACTGTCCCACAAGCAATTGCATGGGTGACAGGAAGCCCTGATTTCTCTGACATTTCGGGAAGGGTACGCTTTTACCCAACTAACAGGGGTATTTTAATTTGTGCCGAAATCAGCGGTCTGCCGTATCTGCCGGAAACTTGTGACAACCGTGTATTTGGCTTTCATATTCATGCGGGAATGGCTTGTGAAGGAAATCACAGTGATGCTTTTTCAGAAGCCGGAACGCATTACAACCCCGATTCCTGCGAACATCCCCACCATGCCGGAGATTTACCGCCATTATTTGGAAATAACGGCTATGCGCTTTCTGTATTCTTAACAGACCGCTTTACCATTTCGGAAATTATTGGAAAAACGGTCATCATCCACGATTCCCCCGACGACTTCACAACACAGCCCTCCGGAAATTCCGGCACAAAAATTGCCTGTGGTATCATCACAAAAACATCATAATTATTGGTATTTCCTCGCCCCGATAATATGCAGACAACGGATTCTGTCGTAAATATAAGCGGTAATGGGCTTGTTGAATGCATTTTCTGTATGTGCTGAAACATAGGGAATATTTCGTTTCACATCCACCACTAACAAAGAATGATGAAATTTCCCCATTCCCAATTGAATCACATCTCCCCTTTTCGCCTGTGACAAGGGGATTTCTTCGCCATAAATGCCGACACTTTTATTATTGATAACAAACTGATAAAAATACTGCACACTCGTCCAAGCAGCGGAACGGTCATGAAGTGAAATATAATACCATCCTGTGTCACGAGTATAATTCATGACCGCACCGCCTGCATATAAACATTGGGAAATGAAATTCGTGCAGTCTCCGCCGATGTCATCAAAATTGTAATATGCCGGATTTCTCGAAAAAGCCCATTTTCGGGCGTATGCGATTTCAGCCTGAATATTCAGGGAATATGTCAGTAACATAAGTTCCTCCTGTCATCAAATCCAATATTTTCTACTGATTCTATGACCGAAGAAGAAGAAATATTCTGTGTTGTGTCTTAGTGGAATTTCATCTGCAACATTTCATGTTTTAAATCCCAAAGTTTTTGACTGAGGTCAACAAAATAAGGCTGTGGATTTTCGAAACGCTTTGTTTCCTCCCAAATGGTTTCAAGCTGTTCTTTGCAATACTTCTGAATTTCAGGCAAAGTGGGGCTTTCATAGACACATTCGCCACCCACAAAAATTGGCACTTGTAATTTTTTCGCTGTGAAATTGGTTAATGTCTTGCGTTTGTAGGTGTGAACAGGGTCAAAAATTTCATAGGGCTGAGTATCATCAACTTCCTCATTGTATAATGTCATGACATCTGCGAGGGCTTTTCCGCTCTCCTTGTCGAATAATCTCCAAGTGGTTTTAAAGCTGGGATTGGTGACTTTGATAATATTTTCAGAAATCTTGATTTTGGGGATGATTTTTCCGTCTTTTTCGATGGCACATAATTTATAAACCCCTCCGAACACTGGTTCAGATTTGGACGTTACCAATCTTTCACCAACTCCGAAACTGGTAATCTTTGCCCCCTGCATAATCAAATCACGGATGATATACTCATCTAACGAATT